>JANQHU010000240.1 GCA_028282485.1 Bacillota bacterium | reverse complement strand
GTAAAGCCTCAGGTGCCGGAATTAGTGGCCTGTACCACCCAATATGGAATTGATTATTGTTCCGGGATTGTTCGGGATAATGTGGGGGCTTTTCAGTTTCATCCTGAGAAAAGTAGTCAAGTTGGTTTACAAATACTAAAGAATTTTGGAGAGTTAAAATAATGTTGATTATTCCAGCAATAGATTTACATCAAGGAGCTTGTGTACGCTTACATCAGGGACGGCTCGAAGCAGCAACTATTTATCATCATGATCCTGTTGAAATGGCGCAGACCTGGGCGGCCTGTGGGGCCAAACGCTTGCATTTGGTTGATCTGGACGGAGCTTTTCAAGGTAAACCGACCCATATGGAAATTGTGAAAGAGATGGTACAAAACTTGACAATTCCCGTGGAAATTGGCGGTGGTATTCGGGGCTTGGAAACTATCGCTGCTTATTTGGAAGCCGGGGTGGCTTACGTGATTTTGGGCTCGGTAGCCATTGAGGATCCCCAGTTAGTCAAAGAAGCTTGTCGGCTTTATCCCGGGCAGATTATTGTGGGAATCGATGCTAAAGATGGGCGAGTCGCCATTAAGGGATGGGTTGACGTGGTGGCCAAGACGGCTTTAGAGTTAGCCGGAGAGCTGGCCGATTTGGGAGTACGAGAGATTATCTACACGGATATTTCCCGGGACGGAACCCTAGCCGGGCCTAATTTAGAAGCTTTGAAAGAAATGGCCCAAAAATCAGGACTGGAAGTGATTGCTTCGGGAGGGATTGCCAATATGGCGGATTTACTAGCTATTCGTGATTTAAAGTTAACTGCTATTTCGGGAATAATTACCGGTAAAGCTTTGTATGACCAGAAATTAGATCTACGGGAAGCGATCCGTATCATTGAAGGGGTGGCTTAGATGCTAGCCAAAAGAGTCATCCCCTGTTTGGATGTAAAAGAAGGTCGCGTGGTGAAAGGAACCGAGTTTTTGCAGCTACGTGATGCGGGAGACCCTGTGGAATTAGCGGCTTTTTACGACCAGGCCGGAGCCGATGAGTTGGTCTTTTTGGATATTACCGCATCCCACGAAAAACGGAAAACAGTAGTGGAGATGGCTAGTCGGGTGGCGGAAAAGGTCTTTATTCCCTTCACTGTGGGAGGGGGGATTAGTAGCACCGAAGATATGCGGGCTATCTTAAAGGCTGGGGCCGATAAGATCTCTATTAATACGGCAGCGGTGAAACGGCCGGAATTGATTGCCGAAGGGGCCGAACTCTTTGGCGCCCAGTGTGTGGTCGTAGCTATTGATGCCCGGCGGCGGGCCAAAGACGATCCGGCCCAAGGGTGGGAGGTCTACATCCATGGTGGCCGTACGCCTACCGGGTTGGATGCCATCCAGTGGGCCAAATACGTGGAGTCTTTGGGCGCAGGAGAGATTTTACTCACCAGTATGGATTGTGATGGTACCAAAAATGGTTATGATAATGATCTTAACTGGAATGTGGCTACCACTCTAGGAATTCCGGTAATTGCCTCCGGCGGGGTGGGCAACCTGGCCCATTTAGCCGACGGACTCACCGTCGGGGCTGCCGATGCAGTTTTAGCAGCATCCATCTTTCATTACCGGGAGTATTCTGTGCAAGCAGCCAAAGATTATTTAGCAGAGCAAGGGATAGTAGTGCGAAGGTGAGGTGATTCTCCTTGATAACTGAGCAACAAATTGAGGATACAGTTCAGACCATTGTGAATACAATTCATCCTCAAAAGATGATCTTATTTGGTTCCTATGCTGAAGGAAATCCTTCTGAAGATAGTGATTTAGATCTTCTAATCATCCAAGATACGAATATTTCTCGTTCTAAAAGGGGACGGGAGGTCAGAAAGTTTTTAAGAAGAATAAAAATCCCTTTGGATATTTTGGTTTATACGACTCAAGAAATCGAGGAATGGCAGGATGTAAAAGAAGCTTTTATAACGCAAATTATGGCAAAAGGGAAAGTTGTTTATGGATAAAAAGCGGGAATTAATAAAGGAATGGATTGAAAAAGCTGAGCATGATTTAGGAATGGCAGAGTTAGCAATTAAACATAAGCCAGAATTTGCTGATTCAATTTGTTTTCATTGTCAACAAGGAGCCGAAAAGTATTTAAAAGCAGCTTTAATATATTTAGACCTAAATTTTAGAAAGAGCCATAGTTTAGTTTATTTGTTGGATTTAATTACAGATAAGTTGGAAGTTTTTGACGAAATCTATTTTGCTGCTGAAATATTAGAAGACTATGGAGTTGAGGTGCGATTATCCAGGAAATAATATTTACTTAAATTTAGATGATATTAAAGAAGCTTATAAAGCAGCCTTACAAATAAGGGAGTTTGTGGGTAAAGTAATGATTTAAGAATAAAAGATGAAAATGTAGGTTGCGATTTAATGGAATATTTTATATAATAAAATTAGCAACTAAACAAAATGATTAAAAACTACAGAAAGAGCTCAAAATAAATTAATGAAACTAACCAATCCCCATGATCTGCTGTTTAAAGAGACCCTAAGCCATAAAGAAAATGCGATCAGTTTTTTGCAGAACTATTTACCGACGGAATTATTGGAATTAATTGATGTGGAAAGTATCACCCTGGAAAAGGATAGTTTCGTAACCGAGCAGATGCGGGAGTTTTTCTCTGATTTACTCTACCAAGTGGAGATTTTGGGCAAAGTAGGTTATGTATATTTGTTGTTTGAGCATAAAAGCTACTCGGACGCCGAAATTAGTTTACAGCTGTTACAGTATATGTTGGAGTGTTGGAAAACCAAGCGTAAACAAAAAGAGAGTAAATTACCGTTAATTATTCCCATAGTAATCTATCATAGTACTAAAGAATGGGATATCCCGATTCGGTTAAAAGACTTAATCGAAGTAGAAGAGAGTTGCCTATTAAAATATCTACCGGATTTTGAATACCTGCTTTATGAGTTAAAGAAACCAGGGTTTGAAAGTAGGAAAGCAATTGAAAATTTAAGAATCATGTTTGAACTCTTTCGTTATGGGGGAGATGACCAAGAGCTATTAGAGAATTTGGAAAAAATATTAAAGCTATTAAAGACGGGGCAGGGCATTGATTATCAATTTTTGCAGACGGTAACCATCTATATCTTGCATGTTTTTGAGATTGATATGGCTAAGTATACCAAAGAAGTAACTCGGATCTTGAGTTTTGAAGGAGGCGAAATGGTAATGACTACAGCCCAAAGGTTATTTTTAGAAGGAAAAATTGAAGGCGAAGCCGAAGGAAAAATAAAAGGAAAAATTGAAGGCGAAGCCGAAGGA
>JANQHU010000195.1 GCA_028282485.1 Bacillota bacterium | reverse complement strand
AGCTCAGCCAAAAAGTTAGCCGCGGCAAACATACCACCAGAGAAGTGCGTTTGTTAAAAGTTAATCATGGATATGTAGCGGATACCCCGGGATTTACGCAAGTTAATTTAGATTTTCTATCTCCTATAGATTTAGCAGGAGTTTTTCCCGATTTTGTCGAATATCTTACTGAATGTAAATATAATGATTGTTTGCATACTAATGAACCAGGTTGTGGGGTAAAAGCAGCAGTTGTAGCAGGAAAGATAAATAAAATGCGTTATGAAGTTTATTGCAGTATTTTGGAAGAGGTTCAGACCAATTGGAAAATGCGTTTTCGTTAGTAATAAATAAGATTTGTGAAATTATTCTATAGTATTTTAGATGTAGGAGAATTTAGGTTTATGATTGAAGTTGGGGCATCAATTCTTAATGCTGATTTATTAAATTTAAGGAAAGAGATTGATAAAGTAAGTACAGCTGATTGGTTACACTTAGACGTGATGGATGGTCATTTTGTGCCGAATTTGACATTTGGTCCGATGTTTGTCCCGGCGATTAAACAGATTTCAAACATACCCATTGAAGTACATTTAATGGTTGAGAATCCGGAGAAATTTTTAGATTTATATGCCCAAACCGGATGTCAACGGATTATTATACATGCCGAAACCAGCAAGCATTTACATCGTCTGGTGCAACAAATTAAAGAATATCAATTTGAAGTTGGGGTAGCCTTAAATCCGGCCACATCACTAGATTGCTTGGAGTATATCTTAGAGAGTTTAGATGTAGTTTTGATTATGACAGTTAATCCCGGTTTTGGAGGGCAAAGTTTAATTGTTCAAACCCTTTCCAAGATTAAAAAGTTACAACAGATGATTACTGAATTAGATTGTAATTGTAAAATTGCTGTTGATGGGGGAGTTAACTGGGATAATTATCGAAATTTAGTTAAAGCAGGTGCTAATCAATTAATTACCGGAACGTTAATTTATAACGCTTCGGATGCCAAAAATAGTATTTTGCAATTAAAGGATTTTTGCTAAAGGGGGTAATTGGACTGACTTTTGAACATATTGATTCGTTTGTAAAAGCAACATATTCAGTTATTGAAATGATGCTCAATCCTGACATGGAAGCCGAACGTCCATTTTTTAACTCTGATCCGCTATCCAAGTATGAGGTGAATGTAGTGGTTGGAGTATTAGGTGATCTACAAGGCCAAGTTATTTGTGGAATGTCTAAAGAGACTGTCAAAAAAATCGCCTCGCAAATGCTTTTTACGGAAGTCGAGGAGATTGATGCTATGGCCGAAAGTGCCATCTGTGAGTTGAAAAACATTATTGTGGGAACTGCCAGTACTAATCTTTCGTTAAATGGGTATAATTGTAATATTACCCCGCCCATGTTTTTGATGGATGGTAATATCCCCGACTTTTTAAAACATATTGAGACGGCGTTAGCAATTCCCATCAAGACACCCTTTGGGAGAGTTGAAATTAATTTAGCACTCCGTAAAGAAGATGTTAGTCATATCGATATATAATATAAATAAAGTTTTTATAGAGAAAGATGATTGTAAATATTGACCGAAAATAATAGAGGTGAAGATATATGATAGGAGATTCCACCGAGGCTACGCGACGATTTGAACCTAAGGAAGAAAACCTATCGGAAGTGGCTTTGATACTAACTAATGTGTGTAAAGCTTTAAAAGAAAAGGGTTATAATCCTTTAGATCAAATAGTAGGATATTTATTATCAGGCGATCCCGCCTATATTACCAGTTATCGTAATTCGAGAGTCTTAATTAAAAAGTTGGAACGGGATCAAATTTTAGAGGAATTAATTCAGACCTATTTAGAAAAAATAGGAGTAGAATAAAATAAAACTGATATTTATGACTGGATTAAATAGATAAAGGGGCTATTTGATGAGGTTCTTAATTCGAAAGAGATGGTTTTTTTTATTTTGTGGACTTCTCTTATTTTTTTTATGCGGTTGTAAAGGAAGACAGATATCTCCCATCCCTGGTATTTATCCAGTTAAATTAAAAGCCTTATCTTTTTTTGATTTACTTTCCCGGGATTTTAATCCTGGTTCGGCTATGGGAAAGCTGGTTGGTTCTAAGCCGGATGCTGTAACCCTGCAATTTAGCGATAAAAAGCTTGACCATCTGGAGTTTGGTTTTTTTCAACTGGGAAACAATAATACTAAAGTCTGGTTTGCTATGGGAAGAGATTTAGCTGGTTATTGGACTGATTTTTACGTTGATCAAAATTTGGACTTTCAGATTACTGAAAAAGAAAAAGTAACCGGATTTCAAACCCATGACGGAACTTTCAAGAAGTTTCGTACCAAAGAAGCCTTTGCCTTAGTGCCGGTGCCGCTGTTAATCTCCTATAAAGGCACTACTGGGGAATATAGAAAGCTCATGTATTTTTTTATTTCGGTCGTTGATGTCAGAGGAAAGAATTCGACAGAGACAGAGAGTGTCGTTGAGATATATACGGCTAGCATTTTGGAAGGAAGGGTACAGATTAGGGTTAAAAACGAGCTGCAGTGGGTAGGTTTTCGAATTGTTGATAATAATGGTAACGGCTGTTTTGATGATTTTAGTAAAGATTTAATTTACATTGATAGTAATAATGACGGCTATTTAAAGGCGAAAGAAAGCCAAGCTTTATTTGAGTTTTTTACCGTCAAGCTTAGTAAAAAAGAGAAAAAGCAGTACCAAGTTATCGTCTTACCCAACCCGCAAAAAATTGCCGTTTTTGAAGGAATTAAAAATTATGATGTTGGAGATTTAGAAGGCAGTATGAAGCAATAGAGATAAAAGATTAGAGAAGAAACCCGCTTATAAAGGCGGTTT
>JANQHU010000189.1 GCA_028282485.1 Bacillota bacterium | reverse complement strand
GGGAGAATATGGAAAAATGGTCCCGGGGTTTAATTAAACGCCGGGAGGGAATCATCTACGGGATCAGCACAGTACGCCGGGAAGCCTTTAGTGGTGTGGCCACGACTTTAGTGCGTTTGAATTTTATCGCCACCGGGTTAGGGAGCGGTCAAATTAAGGTAGATAATCTCAAGCTTTATCAGGCAAGTGGTGAAGAAGTTAAGTATGAGTTTGTACCTACCCCATATACCATAAAATAAGGAGGACGAAAAGAAAATGAAAAAGAATTGGAAGTCTTATCTGAGTTTTTTATTAGTTGGAATCTTACTTTTTTCCCTGGCCGGGCTAGTTTCTGCAAAAGGAGTAGAGCCCCAAGATGTGCCTAAGGATCATTGGGCCTATCAATCGGTCAAAAAACTCTTGGCGAAAGGATACCTGGAACTCTATCAGGATCAAACCTTCCAGGGAGAAGAACCGGTGGATCGCTATACTCTAGCGATGGTAGTGGCCAAATTATTGAAGGAGTTTTCTGGGGGTCAAGTGCTGACCAGTAAGAAAGATTTAGCTTTACTGCGCAAGTTAACCACCGAATTTCGGAAAGAATTAGTAGAGATAAATTCCAAGGGGGGAACCTATAATAAAAGGATTGCCCGCTTAGAAAAACAAAATGCCATTCTTAAAGAAGATATAACCCAGACTCAAGCAGATTTGCAACAAGAGAACGAACTGTTACAAGCAGAAATTAATCAATTAAAAGCCGCAAATAAAAAACAAACTCTGTACATACTGGCAGCCATTGCTTTAGGTATCTTTGGCGCCTTTGGGAGTAAGTAGTTTGTTTAACCAGGAAATGCTTTTTTTAGTCTAGTATAAGATCCTCTCCCATATACTTATTTTAGGGAGGGGATTTTTAATGAGTGATTCGGAGATTAAGATCAAGCAAAAGACGCAGCCTGATTTGGAGGAGCCACCTTTAAGTAATAGCACCGAGAAAAGTTGTGAACCTTTGAAAACAGAGACCTTCTTTTGGGACTCTAGTTTATTTCGGCAAGGGATAGTCACCCTTGTGGCTCTGATAATCTTACTAATGGTTATTAAAAATAGTGATCAACCCGCCTTACAATGGATCAAAGATAAATTTTATGTGGCCGTAACCGCCACTACGGAGAATACTTTTGGTTACTTAAGTAGTAATCCCTTTTATCAAAAAGTAGTTACTAAATGTAGTAATTTAGTACGGTTAGAAGATATCACTAAAGAATTATCTCAAAAGTATACCTCCCGTCAGAGTCTAGAAAAGACTGTTTGGCCAGTAAACGGAAAAATTGTGCGGCCTTTTGGGTGGTGGATCAATCCCCAGACTAATAATCGCGAGTTTTTTCCGGGCATTGGCCTGCGCGTCGGGCCAGCTAGTAAAGTCGTTTCTTTAGCGGCCGGAAAAGTGACGGAGATTATTAACCATCCTCAGAAAGGCCACCAAGTAACCATTAATCATGGGATGGGGTGGACCTCGACTTTTTTTTATTTGGATAATTTGGTTATTCAGAAAGGAATTGAGGTGGCTGCCGGGGCGCAGCTGGGCTTAACCAGAAAGTATCCCATTAAAGATGACTACCACTTAATTGTCGAAATTAGATATTTTGGGCAGCCGATTGATCCCTTAACGGTATTGGCAATCTAAATGATGAAAAAACTTTCACAAAAAATAAGTTGGCTGTCACTCCTTTGTTGGGCACTAATTTTAGGGCTGAGCCTGATTTTGGGTGGCTTAGCCGGCCTGGCCGCAAGTATTATCTTCTTTACTGCTTTACTTTGTCACGAAATAGCTCATGTTTTGGTGAGTGAGGCACTGGGTTATGAGGTCTTACACTTTACCATGACTCCTTTTGGCGCTTCCCTAAAACTTAATCCCTTATTTGAGACTAATGCTGAGGCGGAAATCTTAATTGCCGCAGCAGGCCCTTTTGTCAATCTGCTTTTTGTGGGTGGAGTCAGTTTTTTAAATGGCTTAGGTTTTAATGATCCTTACCTCAAGTTTTGGCAGCAAGCGAATTTGTTGATTGGCTTGGTGAATCTCTTACCCGCATTACCCTTAGAT
>JANQHU010000168.1 GCA_028282485.1 Bacillota bacterium | reverse complement strand
AAACTTTCTACTTGAGGCCAACTATCTGCATTACCTATTGTTGCAGCAACGGCTATAAATAATATATCTTTCAATAGGTGTCTAACTTTTCCTTCTTGCCTGTAATCTTCTACAATTTTACAATATTCAATAAAACTGTTGCTTTTTCCCATATTCTTGTTTTTTATGCTCCATAAAAGTATTTATTATTCTTATTTTATAATAATTTACTTAAAAAAACAAAATAAAACTCACTTTATCTTTTTGGATATTTTAGCTCCATTTTTTACAAATTTTTACTTCGTGCAATTACCGTGTGGCACTTTTCCTAAATCTTTTTTCAGCTGGTTTAAGCTTTTCTTTGGCGCTTTAGTCAATTTAGGCATTATAATCCAGTTTAGAACCCGAGCCACTTGCTGCCCCATTGGCTGCATCAGAGCCTGAAGCAGTGGTCGTTTCGGGACTCAATTCGTCTTCTCTGCGTTTGGTAAATATTCTCCCTACACTATCAACTAAAGTAGCAATCTGACGCGCTGGCTCTGGAATATAAGGAAATGCTTGTTCAACAATTTGACTTTGTACTTCCCGGGGAAACTCTTGCAGTGGCTCACTTTTTAATGCCGTAATCGCCCCTTGACCATTTTCTTTTATTTTCTGGCGATAAATACTATTTAACCTTCTTATTAACAACTTTTCCTGGGGAGTATTGCGATTCATATTGGCATTGGCGTCTATTGCCATAACGTACTGTTTCATTTCAGCCAAATTCGGATTAATGCCTATAGTTCTTCGGAAAAAGTCCCCAACCGCCCTTTGTTCTTCCGGCTCCTGAAAAAAAACTTCCTCTAGGTGAGGCGGTACTTTTAGCTGGACTGGTTTCTGTTGTGGCACTCGTCTTGGTTTTGGAATAGTGACCTGCTTAACAACCATATCACAATCTCCCTCCTTACTTACAAAAAATTAACATTATATATAATATAAAAAATTAGGTCAACAACAAAACAATACCATTTATTTCCGTAATTTGTCAATGGTTTGAAAAGATTTTTGTAAAAAAACTAAGTGAGTAATTTTAAATCGCGGGTGACTCTTGCTGGTAATCAAAAATAGCTTGAAGAAACTGTTGGCCGTATTTTTCGGCTTTTCGTTCCCCCACCCCTTTGATTCGGAGGAGCGCCGTTTCATCTTGGGGCACTAGAGCAGCCATTTCCTGAAGGGAGGCATCGGAAAAGATAATGTAAGGGGGTACTTGTTCGTGTTGGGCCAACTCTTTGCGCAGTTGGCGTAACTTTTCAAAAAGTTCTGGTTGAGGAGCCGCAATTTTTTTCTTTTGAGGCAGCTTGCGAAAGACTTGAGCTTCGTTTTTAAGCACCATAAAAGCCGATGGTTGTAAGCGAACCACAGGGAATTTTCCTGCCGTAAGTTTTAGATAATTTTCGGCAATCAGCAGGTTGATAAAATCTTTAATTTCGTTTAATGTAGACTTTTGCATAATTCCGTAGGTGGGTAAACCATTCAAGCGAAATTGAAGCAATTTTTTATTTTGAGATCCTTTTAAGACTTCGGCAATTAAGGTGATGCCATACTGCTGGTGCATCCGGGCAATACAGGAAAAGATTTTTTGGGCCTCCACGGTTACATCCACAATTTCGCCAGGAGCATTACAGCTACTACAATTAGCACAATTATTGGCCCCAGTTTTTTCGCCAAAATATTCTAAAATAAACTGGCGCAAACAGCGGGAAGTATGGGCATAGTCCGTCATGATTTGTAGTTTACGATATTCGTTTTCCTGACGTTTGGGGTTTAGGCTGGTCTGCTCAATTAAATATTTTTGCAAAGGGATATCCTGGGGGGCATAGAGCAAAACGCATTCCCCCGGTTCTCCATCCCGGCCGGCCCGGCCCACTTCCTGATAATAGGACTCCATATTTTTGGGTAAATTATAATGCAGGACATAGCGAATATTGGATTTATCAATGCCCATCCCAAAAGCATTGGTGGCCACCATCACCCGCAGATCATCATAGATAAAAGCTTCTTGGACCTGAGCCCGCTCTTTATCACTCATCCCCGCATGGTAACGGCCGACGGCAAAGCCTTTTTTGGCCAGTAACTCGTATAATTGATCCACATCTTTGCGGGTGGCGGCATAGATTATACCGGGCCAACCACTATTGCGCCCCACATAGTCCAGGATAAATTCCCGCCGATTAGCCCCCCGCAGCACTGAGAAAGAAAGGTTAGCTCGATCAAATCCCGAGATAAAAACTTGCGGGTTATCTAGACCTAAGAGCCTTAAGATATCTGCTTTAACCTCTGTGGTGGCAGTCGCGGTAAAGGCAGCCATGATCGGCCGGGAGGGTAGTTTCTGCACTAAATTGCCGATGCGGCGATAACTGGTCCGAAA
>JANQHU010000164.1 GCA_028282485.1 Bacillota bacterium | reverse complement strand
AACATATGGGCCGGAAGATCCACATGAGTTCCCGTATGGGAATAAAGCATCATGATTGATTCGACAAAACCGTGCTCTGCCAGATTAGCTACCGGTTGCAGCAACGGTGGCTGACTTCCCGGTAGAATCGGCATTTCGGAATGGATGGGGTGGGATAGATCAATTATTTTCATGACTCTTTATTAAACCTCGATTTCAAATAAGTTTCAATAAACAAATCTAATTCCCCGTCCATCACCGCCTGGACATTTCCAGTTTCCGCCTCTGTGCGGTGGTCTTTAACCATGGTGTAAGGACAAAAAACATAAGAACGTATCTGGCTCCCCCAGGCAATATCCGCATACTCTCCTTTAATTTGAGCCATCTTCGCCGCTTGCTCCTCCCGCTCTAACTCGTATAATTTGGCTTTCAACATCTGCATGGCCCGGTCCCGATTTTGAAACTGGGAGCGTTCGTTTTGACAAGCTACTACAATCCCGCTGGGAAGATGGGTAATGCGAATGGCCGACTCGGTTTTATTAACATGTTGTCCCCCCGCCCCACTGGAACGGTAAGTATCCACTTTTAAATCCTCCGGCCGAATCTCAATGGCAATCTCATCTTCAATATCGGGAACAATATCAATGGACGAAAAAGAGGTATGCCGCCGCCCTGAAGCATCAAAAGGAGAGATTCGCACCAAACGGTGCACCCCTTTTTCACTCCGTAAGTAGCCAAAAGAATTGGTGCCACTAATATAGATGGTCACACTCTTAATCCCGGCCTCGTCCCCAGGTTGATAATCCATAAATTCGACTCGAAAGCCCCGCTTCTCAGACCAGCGAATGTACATCCGCAGAAGCATTTCCGCCCAATCCTGAGATTCGGTTCCTCCGGCTCCGGGATGAATGGTTAAATAAGCATTATAGGCATCAAATTGACCATTTAACATAGTAGTCAACTCTAAGCCACTCAAGGCTTTTTTTAATTCTTGGACTCCCGTTTCAATTTCGGCAAACAAAGACTCTTCCCCTTCGGCTACCGCCATTTCCAGCAGTTCGGAGAGTTCAGTTTCTTGATTCTCTAATTGGTGAATCTCGTCCACCTGCTTTTTTAAAGCATCTAATTCTTGCAAAATTTTTTGGGCCCCAGCCGGATCATCCCATAAATGAGGATTAGAAGCCTGGTCGCTTAAATCAGCAATCCGGGCTTTTTTAGTATCCAAGTCAAAGATATTCCCTCATTTGCTTTAAACTATCACCCAGCGCCGCCAAACTATTGCGTAAGTCACTAACTTCAATCATTCTTTCATCAATCCTTTCGTCATCCTCAATTTCTGCTTGATTTTTACTCAGCGGGTTAAGCCTTCCCCACCCCGCAACATTTTTTATACTTTTTGCCACTACCACAAGGACAAAGCTCATTGCGCCCCACTTTTTTTCCGACGGTCCGTTGTTTTACTTGGGTCTCTTCGTCACTATCTAAATTTGTGGCCAGATTGCGCACGTTCGGGCGCCTTACTAATTTTTCTTCCCGCACTAATTGGAACTTCGCTAATTCCCGCACTACTTCTTCGTTAATAATATCCCGCATTTCTTTAAACATCTGATAGGCTTCGATTTTATAAGCAATTAAGGGATCGTTATGACCGTAAGCCCGCAATCCGATTCCTTCTTTGAGATCATCCATAGCCTCCAAATGACTCATCCACTGAATATCAATGGTTCGCAACATGACAAACCGTTCAATCTCCCGTAAATGCTCGGTGCCAATGGTTTCTTCTTTCTGCTGATAAACGGTGGTGGCCTGATTTAAAATAAGTTCGTGCAGTTCTTCCCGGCTTAAGCGTTCCACATCAGCCCGCTTTAAAGAATGGGGCGGGATTAAAGTAGCATAAATTGCTTGCAATAAACCGTCTAAATCCCATTCCTCCTCCATAATTTTGGCATTAGCATAATTATCAATAAAATTTTGGGTTACTGAGGCAAACATTTCACTGACCTTATCGGAAACATTTTCACCGAATAAGAGCTTCTTTCTTAACTCGTAGATAATCTCCCGCTGTTTATTTAAAACATCATCATAGTCTAAAACGTGTTTTCGGATCTCAAAATTGCGATTTTCCACCCGGTGTTGGGCCGCTTCAATCCGCTTGGCAATGGATTTATGCTCAATGGGCATGGTCTCATCCCAACCCAGACGTTCCATCAAGCCGGAAATCATTTCGCCACCAAACAACCGCATTAAATCGTCTTCCATGGCTACGTAAAAACGGGATGAACCAGGATCGCCCTGGCGGCCGGAGCGGCCCCGCAGCTGGTTATCAATCCGCCGACTTTCATGACGCTCAGTGCCGATAATATGCAAACCACCAGCCTCGACTACTTGAGCATGTTCTTGGTCGGTGATGGTCTTCGCTTCTTGCCGAACTAACTCATACTCTTCGCTACTTACCTGTTCGGGAGTAAAACCCCGGGATTTCAAAATAGCTTTGGCCAGAAAATCGGGATTACCACCCAACATAATATCCGTCCCCCGGCCCGCCATATTGGTAGCAATGGTTACCCCTTGATAACGCCCGGCTTGGGCCACGATTTCCGCTTCTTTCTCATGATACTTAGCATTTAAGACCTGGTGGGGAATTCCTTTTTTCTTTAATTCAGCGCTTAATTCTTCTGATTTATCAATGGAAATAGTGCCTACCAAGATCGGCCGTCCGGTTTGATGGACCTCGGCGATATCATCAACAATGGCCTTATTCTTCCCTTGAATCGTCTTATAAACCACATCCGGATGATCCTGCCGATCCATGGGTAAGTTGGTGGGAATCACGATTACTTCCAGACTATAAATCTTGCGAAATTCTAAAGCTTCCGTCTCCGCAGTACCCGTCATTCCGGCCAACTTATGGTAAATTCGGAAATAATTCTGAAAGGTAATGGTTGCTAAAGTCTGGCTCTCCCGCTCAATCTTGACCCGTTCTTTGGCTTCAATAGCCTGGTGCAAGCCTTCACTATAGCGACGCCCAAACATTAAACGCCCGGTAAATTCATCAACAATCACTACTTGACCGTCTTTAACCACATAATCCCGGTCTTTTTTCATTAACTCTTTAGCTTTCAAGGCTTGCTGTAAATGATGGACTAACTCGGTATTCACATCATCATAGAGATTTTCGACGCCCATGATCTTTTCAACTCGGGCCACCCCTGCTTCCGTAACCGCTACGGTGCGTGCTTTTTCATCTACCGTATAATCATCGTTAATCTTTAATTTAGGGGCTACCTGACTGAATTTATAGTAAAGCTCATTGGACTCATCTGCCTGCCCGGAAATAATCAACGGCGTGCGGGCTTCGTCAATTAAAATACTGTCTACTTCGTCCACTATAGCATAGTTTAATTCTCGTTGGACCATGTCTTCCAGGCTAAAGGACATATTATCCCTTAAATAATCAAAGCCAAACTCATTATTAGTCCCATAAGTGATATCCGCCTGATAAGCCTCAGCTCGTTCGGCGGGATTCAAATGATGTAAAATAACGCCTACCGATAGTCCCAAAAAACGATAAATCTGGCCCATCCATTCACTATCCCGCTTGGCTAAATAATCATTAACCGTTACTATATGAACCCCTTTGTCACTCAAAGCATTAAGATAAACCGGCAGCGTAGCCACTAAGGTTTTCCCTTCCCCGGTTTTCATTTCGGCGACCTTGCCTTCATGGAGGACCATGCCGCCCATTAATTGCACATCATAATGCCGTTGCCCCAAAACTCTTTTGGCGGCTTCCCGCACCGTCGCAAAGGCCTCCGGTAAAATATCATCTAAAGTCTCACCTTTAGTTAAACGCTCTTTAAACTCAATAGTTTTTTGCTTTAAATCAGGATCACTTAATTTTTGCAATTCCGGTTCTAACTCATTAATAACCGTTACTTTCTTTTGTAATCTTTTGACTTCCTTTAAATTAGTATCCCATAAATTCATCAATGCTTTAAGCATTATTCCACCTCTTAGTAAAAATTTAAAAAAAATAATCCCCAACATAAACAACGCAGTTATTGCAAAAAAGTGGCATTATTTTTGTTCAAATAAAATTATATTATACTTAGCCAAAATTACAATAGCTAAACTCAAATAATCTCCGAAAATAGTTTTAAAAAATATTTTAACAATTTGTTAACAAACAATTGGCACTAAAGGTGATATAATATTCATGGTAGTTTTATACATTATTTTTAGTAGGATTTTCCCAAAAGTATGTAGAATAAATATTTATGAGAATATATGATCAAAAAGACATTTAATGGTAACGGAGGTTTTTTCCATGGCTGAGGTCTATTTATACCTAAACCCCACTGATTTAGCTCGGGTTTTTCAACCCTATCAACAAGTTGAAGTTAATTTTAGCCGTACGGTAGGGGAAGAAAATCGTTTTAAAAGAATTAAGAGTACGGCGGTTATTGTTTCCATGGACGAGCAGACCATGGTTTTAGAATTACCCAAAGAAGACACCAGCTGGTACAGTATCTTAAAACCCAACCGTTATATAACTATCCATACCGGACGGGATGATAAACACTATACTTTTAAGAGTAAAATCCGGCAACGAGAATTAAAAGAAACCAGTCTCTGGCTGACCATTGATACTCCCCGAATTATGGCTAGTAAGGAACGGCGGAGCGGGCCCCGAGTCCCTTTAATAATTCCTATCAATTACCGCATTTTAAAAT
>JANQHU010000143.1 GCA_028282485.1 Bacillota bacterium | reverse complement strand
ATCAACAAGTAATGGTCCAACCGGCTCAGTTTGGCCAAATAGGTGCGGGGAAGCAGAATAAAGAAATTTCAAATATTAGCTTAATAATGGATGTTCCGTTACAAGTAACAGTAGAATTAGGTAGTGCCCGAATGAAAATAAAAGATGTTTTAGAACTAGGGTTGGGCTCGATTGTAGAACTAGATCGTTTAGCCGGAGATCCGGTGGATATCTTAGTCAATGGCAAGTTAATTGCTAAAGGTGAGGTAGTAGTAATCGATGAAAACTTTGGCATAAAAGTAACAGATATTATCAGCCCCCTGGAAAGAGCAAATACCCTTCAATAAATAATTAAGGAGGAATAGCAGTGGCCTATAGAGTATTGGTAGTGGATGATGCGGCATTTATGAGAATGATGATTAAAGATATATTAAGAAAAGGTGGTTATGAAGTAGTTGGGGAAGCGGAAGATGGCTCCAAAGCAATTGATAAATATCGGGATTTACATCCGGACCTAGTAACCATGGATATTACCATGCCGGATATGGATGGGATTTCGGCAGTGAGAGAAATTCGCAAAATGGATCCCTACGCCAACATTATCATGTGTAGTGCCATGGGTCAACAAGCAATGGTTATTGATGCAATTCAGGCAGGAGCAAAGGATTTTGTGGTAAAACCGTTTCAACCGGATCGGGTCTTAGAAGCTGTCCGCAAAGTTTTATTGCGTTAGATTACCAGAATTTTAAGAGAGATAGGCTAGTTTAGTAGTTTCAATTCTAACAAGTTAGACGAAAGGGATACTTAAAATGAGAATCTATCCCAGGTTGTTTGGTTTGTTTCTCATGGGTTTGATTAACACCTCGTTGACTATGCCGGTATTGGCTAAAACCCAAACAGGAGAACAACCGGAATTTGGGGGTGCCGGATGGTTAGGAGCTTTAGGTATTTTGGTATTCATCGGTTTTGCTGCTTATTGGTGTACCAAGTTATTATCTGTGAAAATGGGTGCTGGCCAGGCGCGGAACATCAAAATTGCCGATAGTCTTTTTTTAGGAACTAATCGATACCTTCATTTAGTTCTAATTAATAATCAGGTTTTTTTAATCAGTAGTTCCGAACAGGGAATAAATCTTCTCAAAGAATTTAATGACCCGGATTTTTCTGAAAAATTACAAAAAAATTTGAGCACCAAATCTTTTGGTACCGGAGACACTTTTACCAACATATTTGATTCTTTTATGAAAAAGCAAAGTGAAAAAAGTGAATCCGAAGGAATAGCAGAGTTTAGTGAAGAGAAGGATCGTTTACGCGAAGGATTGGAAAAAATTCGAGCTTGGAAAAGAATGTGAGGTTAAGTATGGCTCGATTAAATAATGGCATGGATGAGAAAAGATGTTTACAGGTAATAGCTGGAATGGTGATTCTGGCTATTTTGATATTTAATTCTGCTCTGGTAAAAACTGTCGCAGCACCACAAACTCTCCCTTTACCGCAACTCCAAATAGGGGTCAAACAGACCCAGTCCCCCGCTGAGGTAGCCCAAAGTATTCAATTAATAATCATGTTGACCGTCCTCTCTTTGGCCCCGGCGATTATAGTCATGACCACTTCTTTTGCCCGGATTATTATCGTCCTTTCCTTTACCCGCACCGCCTTAGGGACTAACCAAATGCCTCCCAATCAAGTAATGGTTGGTTTAGCGCTCTTTTTAACTTTTTTCACCATGTGGCCTACCTGGACCAAAGTTAATGAAGAAGCCTGGCAACCTTTTATTAACGGTAAAATCACCCAAGAAGTGGCTTTTGCCACCGGAATGGACCCAATCCGGCAGTTTATGTATAAGCAAACGCGAGTGAAAGATTTAAAACTGTTTGTCCAAGCCGCGCGGTTGCCCCGGCCCAAAAATATGGAGGAGATTCCGACGCAAGTATTAATTCCGGCATTTATTATTAGTGAATTAAAAACGGCTTTTCAGTTAGGTTTTATGATTTTTGTCCCATTTTTAAACACTTCGATGTTCGCATT
>JANQHU010000122.1 GCA_028282485.1 Bacillota bacterium | reverse complement strand
CAATTAGCAAAGCAAAAATAAAAAGTCAAGGGTTCTGGGTCTTCTTTCCAGACACCCTTGACTTTTTATTTAGTCAAACGGTTTTTTTTACATATTTTGTGCTTATGTTTTTATTTTTTTAGGACATTTTCAAAAACGATTGACAGGATTTAAACTAATAAAACAATCCTTCCAGTCATTATACCAATACTTGGGTTTTAATGGCCCGAACTTTGGTGACAGCAAGCATCATATTCTGCAAAGCCGGCTTAACTTCATCCCATTTTCTAGTCTTTAAGCCACAATCGGGATTAATCCATAATTGTTCTCGCGGTAATACTTGGGTTAAGGCAGTTATTTGTTCAACTAACTCCGTAACCGTCGGAACTCGCGGCGAATGAATATCGTAAACTCCTGGTCCAACTTCGTTTTGATAACCTATCTCCTGAAATATTTGCAGGATTTCATTGCCACTCCGGGCTGTTTCAATAGTGATTACGTCCGCATCCATGGCTTCAATAGTTTTAATTATATCATTAAATTCACTATAACACATATGAGTGTGAATTTGAGTCTCTTTGTCAGCAGTACTGACCGCTAGTTTAAAATTGGCAACCGCCCATCTTTCATATGCGGTAATATCCTCCTCCCGCAACGGATAGCCTTCCTTAAAAGCAGCTTCATCTACTTGGATTATCTTAATTCCGGCTGCTTGCAAATCGGTAATCTCCTCGCTTAAGGCCACCGCAATCTGCCGGGATACTTCTGCCCGGGGTTTATCATTTCTAACAAAAGACCAATTCAAGATAGTCACCGGGCCCGTGAGCATTCCTTTCATAATCTTCTCCGTAATCTTTTGAGCATAAGTGATCCACTGGACCGTCATTGGTGCCGGCCTACTGATATCACCATAGATAATTGGCGGTTTAACGCATCTGCTCCCGTAGCTCTGCACCCAACCATTAGTGGTAAAGTGAAAACCTTGTAACATTTCGCCAAAATATTCTACCATATCATTTCGTTCTGGCTCACCGTGAACCAAAACATCAAGGCCAATTTCTTCTTGAAAGGCAACACAATCATCAATATATTTTTTAATGCCCGCTTCATATTCTTCGTTAGCTATTAATTTTTGCTTAAAGGCACTCCTTAATCTTCTAATCTCCCTAGTTTGGGGGAAACTACCTATCGTAGTAGTAGGTAACTGGGGTAATTTAAACAGCCTTTTCTGTAAGGCACTTCGTTCCGTGAAGGTACCCTCTCGTTCAATTTGAGTAATTCCTTTCATTTTCTGTAAGAATTCTTTATTATTGATCAATTGAGAGTCTTTTTTGGCTGCAAGAACCATCCGATTTTGATTTTTTTCTGCTTCGTCTTCTAAGGAAAGTTGCTCAGCATGAAATAACTTTTTCAGTAGAACTACCTCAGCTACTTTTTCCTCAGCAAAACTAAGCCATTTTTTAATTTCACTCTCAGGTTCATTTGCCAATCCATAGGGGACATGCAGGAGGGAACAACTGGTGGCAATAATTATCTGTTCTTTGTTAACTTTTTGGGATATTTCATGAAGTAGGCTAAGCGCGGCTTCATCGTCATTCCGCCAAATATTTTTTCCGTCTACCACCCCAGCAACTAATTTTTTATCTTTAATCAAGTCTAAGGAGGCCATATTTTGGGGACCATAGATAAAGTCTAACCCAATTCCCCAAGCTGGCGTCTTCGCCAACACCGCCGTAGCCTCGGAGGAATGCTCAAAATAGGTAGTCACGATCAGCCGAATCCGCCCACTAACCCCAGCTAATTGTTGATAAGCCTTCTCAAGCAGATCTAGTTGCTTTTGGTTAGGATTTTTGACGAATAAGGGTTCTTCTATTTGCACATATACCAGCTCATCCAATTGAGCTAATTCTTGCATTAATTCTTGATAAACACCCAGTACTTTTTCAAAATATTGATATGTATCAGCACCTTCTGCTGTTTTGGCTAACCCTAAAAAGGTCAATGGCCCAATAAGATTAATCTTTGGAGTAATACCGAGACGCTTCGCTTCCTGATATTCAGCAATAATTTTAGTTGCATTTAAACTAAACTCCAGCTGATCGTTTAACTCTGGAACCAGATAATGATAATTGGTATTAAACCATTTGGTCATTTCTAAGGCAACGGCTGTGGAGCAGCCCCTGGCCATGGCAAAATAGCGTTCTACCGGATCACTAATAGTTTGAAATCTTTCGGGAATGGCGTTTAACATAACTATAGTATCCAACATATTATCATACAGACTAAAATCATTACAGCTAATCAAATCAATTCCTTGCTCTTTTTGAAAAAGCCACTGTTTCTTTCTTAGTTCCGCTGCGACTTGCTGTAACTCTGTTTTGGTACTCTGCCCAGCCCAGTAACTTTCCAGTGCTTTTTTCAATTCTCTTTTTGCTCCGATTCTAGGAAAACCGGTAATTAACGTTTGCTTATTCATTTTTTCCTCCTTTTGTTGACGCGACAAAATAAAGTGATTTACTATTTATGGCATTCGGACTTAGAGCTGATCCTTAAAAGAAAATCTCTCATCACCGTAGCGCGACTGTGCCTGATTCTCACAGGTCTTCCCCATCTTAAATAGTAAAAAGTCAAAAAATATTAATTTCCATGCCAAATCTCTAGAAAATCATCCCTCCTAATACTTAATAATTATAGATTACCAATAAATTGAATGATATGCAATAAAAATTTAAAATAATATCTCTAAATAAATTCTTGTTTTTTAACTGTTGCAATGTATATAATGGAGATATCCGCAAAACAGCGTAATAATTTTTTTAATTCCAGGGAGTGGTTACCTAGTGAAATATTCAAAGCTCTTATTTTTTCTTGCTTTAACCTTGGCAGTCATGATTAATCATACCGCTTGTTACGTTATTCCTCCTACCCAGCCATCCCTTTATACGGTGCTCCGGGTCATTGACGGAGATACAATTGAAGTGGAAAGCCTGGGAAAGATCCGTTATATCGGCATTGATACTCCCGAATTAGCTACAAAAGATGCCCCGGCGGAATATTATGCCCAGGAAGCTAAAAGAGCCAATCAAAAATTACTAGAAGTGCACCAAGTCCGCATTGAAACCGATCTCCAAGCAACGGACAGCTACGGGAGAACTTTGGCTTATGTGTATGTGGGTGATCTTTTTGTGAATGCCTATTTAATTGAAAAAGGCTATGCGCGGGTGATGACTATTCCGCCCAATGTGAAATATAAAAATTTGTTTGAAGCTCTAGAGCAAGAGGCTAGCGAGGAAAAACAGGGGATCTGGGGTAGGTTTTAAAGTTGCTTTAAATCTCTTATGACCGTCTATAAAAAACCTTACCCTCATTATAAGTATGTACTGTCAAATCACGACTATCCAAGGCATCTATTCAAATATGACCATTCTCAATTAGATTGTTTTGAAGAGCCAATTTAATCGTATCTCGAAGGTTCTTGACTATAAAATTGACCGATTGAAGATAGTCTTTTAAAACTTTCCACCCCAATTCAAAAGTCATTTCAAAAAATCGAATCATTCCAGCTCGTTCTAGCTCTGTTAAATCTATTTTCTGACAACTAGCCGCTAATAATTTATAGGATTTTTCAAAATTCATAAAGCGCTGCTGCCAACGAATTTCTTTAAATTTCTCCATAATCTCTCCCAAAAACTAGTACATTAATTTAATATTATATTTTTAGGTTAAACGAAACTTTAAATAGTTTTAGCCAAAAAATAAACTTATTTAAATACATCATATGTTCAGGACTTGGGCAATTATCGTTGCTTTAATTAAAAAGTTATTTTTTGTATCCGCCCTCAATTATTATGTTGCTATTTGTTGTATGTGTATTTTGTTTTAATACAAGCAATGTTATTTATTATATCTTTGATATAAATCTTTTGTTAATTCCTCATAACTAGTTAAATTACTTCCTTCTTGCCATTCTTTTTTATATGCTTCTTCTAATTCCCAAAGTGCTTTTTCGTAAGATAATATTAATAATTCATATTCGAAAGGATCATCCAAGTTACTTTCGTTAATAAAGTTCTCGTATTTTATGATCTCGTCTTTAATTGACGTGATAGCAATAGCAGTTGTAATCATGCTTATATTAGGCATTTGAATTACTTCCTCCTTTTTTCAGAGCATTCATGGCTAACTTATCTAAAAGTTTTAAAAATTTATCCACAGGCATATCAAAATTGGGGCAAATAGTATAATGTATTGATTATTTAAAGAGCGACATAAACATAATTTAACTTCACTCTTATAAATAATATTTAATTCGCCTTCACTTATTAAAAAATCTTCTACAGTTTTCATTTACAATATTTCCCTTATTGGTATTCGAATATAACTATGAATGTGCAAACTTCATTCCAAATTAATAACCCCCTCTTAATATTCTAGTTTTTCAATAAAATAAATTTCTACAAGATAACTTTCAGATTCTAAATATTTTTTCACATCTATACCAATAATGTCATATTTCCCTTTGCCAATATATTCAAGATAGCCTTTACTTGGCTGAGTATCTTGAGTCGAAATATATTTTAAGTTCTGGCAAATAGTTTGATATTCAGAAATTATTTCTTTTACGTTTTTATTACTTTTGTATCTAAAAGAGAGCGTTGATGCTTTATTTCCATCTCCTACTTCCGAAACATATAAAACCTCCGATTTTCCAACTCCAATAATTGGAAAACTTCTCACTTGTTGATCAGTAAGTAGCCAGTATTTCAAATCTCCGTGACGAAATTTGGTGTCGGATAAGACTAAGCCCAGAAAGCTATAGCCCAAAACAAATACTATGACTAAAGCAGCAATAACCATAGCCATAATTTGAAAAACCTTTCTTATATTCTTTTTTTCTTTCATACTAATTCAACTCCGTTTCAGTTTTTATGGGAGATGTTACTCCCAGCCGAGCAAAAGTAACCAAAACTCGCCGGACAACCGTATGGTTTCCAACCTTACTTTTTATCCCACAGCTCTCCTGCCGCGAGAGCCCACAAAAGCGTGGGAGGAGAGCTTCGTGATCTCCTCCTTCAGTGGGTCTAGGCTTCTCGAGGCCTCCTGCCTCAAAGCCACGCTCCC
>JANQHU010000069.1 GCA_028282485.1 Bacillota bacterium | reverse complement strand
AAGCTTCCAACTCAATTTGAGTATAACCGTTAATGGCGGCATACTCTTTTCTCAGAGTAATATCTTTTAAGTTGTTTAATTTAGAAAAGATCGAGACTTTGGAAAACTTGGAAACCCCAGTGATCAAGACAAATTTCAAATGAGCATCCCCTGCTTTAATTACTTCGTAAAAATTAGCTAAAACCCCTTTATTTTCTGCAGCTTTAGCGGGATCTTCAATATGGTCGATTATCGGTTTGTCGTATTCGTCAATCAGAACCACCACTTTACCATATTTGGCCTCAAGCTTTTTTACTAATTCGTCAAATTTTTCTTTAATATTTTGTTTAGATAAACTAATCTGATAATTACCAGCCACGTCGTCCAAAAAGCCAGCAATATTATTAATAAAATTAGCCCTTCCTTCGGAATTAGTAATCCTACTAAAGTCAAGATGAATCACCGGGTATTGCTCCCAAGTTATCCGGTCATAAATCCATAATCCTTGAAATAACTCCCGGTTTCCTAAAAAGATCTCTTTCAGGGTCGAAATTAACAGACTCTTGCCAAAACGCCGCGGCCGAGAGAGAAAATAATACTTACCCTGCATTAACTCGTAGATATATTTGGTTTTATCAACATAAACATAATTCTCTTCAATTAATTCCCGAAAAGTCTGAATCCCTATGGGTAATTTTTTCACGCTCTCAGCTCCTTAAATGAAAAAACTTCTCTCTTGATTATAGCATTTCCCCAAAAATTTTCGCAAGCAATTTTTCATTTTACCAAGGAACGAAAAAAACAGGCCCGACAGGCCTGCTTTTAATTAAACCATACTATTTATAATTCTCTTCAAAAAAAACCTTGAGGAAATATCTACCCAAAATACTCTTTTAAGAGTTCCAGATCGATTTCCGGATAAACCGGGAATTGGCCCAGTAGCTTGACTACCCTTGCTTTGGCTGTGGCTTTGACCTCTGGATCAATGATAAACTTCGCCTTGCTGGTCTTACCGGCATTCTTTCCTTCGGTAATTGTAGTAGCTTTGGTATTGGTAAGCACCAGCTTAATAATGGCTGCAATCTCTTGCATCTCATCCTCACCCATGCCTAAAGAAGTAGTCGCCGGGGTTCCTAAGCGTAAGCCGCTGGTATACCAGGCCCCATTGGAATCATAAGGTAAGGAGTTTCGATTTAACGTAATCCGACATTCCCGCAAGGCACTTTCCCCTTGACGTCCGGTCAGGCCAAAGGGACGCACATCTACTAATAAAAGATGATTATCCGTGCCGTAAGTTAAAACCGTCATACCCTCGGTAGTACATGCACTAGCTAAGCTACGGGCATTAGCCACAACCTTCCGGGCGTAGGCCTTAAATTCCGGGGTGTTGGCTTCGGTGAAAGCCACTGCCTTGGCCGCCATTACGTGAGGTAAGGGGCCGCCCAACACCAAAGGACAGCCTTTGTCAATATGTTCAGCAAACTCTTTAGTGGATAAAACGAGCCCTCCCCGCGGTCCCCGTAACGTCTTATGGGTAGTCGAAGTTACCACCTGGGCATGGGCAATGGGATTAAAATTCCCGGTAAAGACTCCTCCGGCGACCAAGCCAGCAAAATGAGCCATATCCACCATTAAGACGGCATTTACTTTATCGGCTATCTCCCGCAACCGGGCAAAATTAATTCGCCGCGGATAAGCACTAAAACCAGCTAAT
>JANQHU010000062.1 GCA_028282485.1 Bacillota bacterium | reverse complement strand
CGAGATGGCCAAAAATATTGTCCTTTACCATCATGAAAAATGGAATGGCTTCGGTTATATGGCCGGGTTAAAAGGAGAAGAGATTCCCCTCGAAGCCAGAATCGTTGCTTTAGCGGATGTTTTTGATGCCCTGACCACCAAGAGAACTTATAAAAAAGCTTTTTCCGAAAACGAAGCCGAAGAAATTATTATTGATAGTTCCGGTTCCCACTTTGATCCGGCGATTGTGCAAGCTTTTTTTGACTGCAAAGCTAAGATTTTGGAAATTAAAGAAAAATATTCGGATGATAATAATCTTCCTTCTCAGAAAGATCCCCAAGAAAACATCTCATAACCAGGTATAATTAGCCGTCACTACATCCTCCATCTCGTGAGTGCGCATTCTACTCATCAAACGGGTTACTCCTTCGGCAGCGGCCAAGCCCTCGAATAAAATTTGATGGGTAATACTGGTGATCGGCATTTGGATGTTTAATTTTTGCGCCAATTGGTAAACAGCTTTGGTAGAGTTTACTCCCTCAATTACCATTTTGGTGGAGCCGATAATTTCATTCAAAGTCTTCCCAGAACCAATCTCCCGACCGGCCCATGAATTCCGACTGTGTTTACTAGCCGCTGTCACAAAAAGATCCCCCATTCCCGATAATCCGGCAAAAGTAGGGGATTTAGCTCCCATAGCGACTCCTAACCGGGCCATTTCTGCTAGCCCACGCGTTAGTAAAGCTGCTTTAGTATTATCCCCAAAACCAAGCCCATCAGAAATTCCCGCTGCCAAAGCAATAATATTTTTTAAAGCTCCTCCTAGTTGCACTCCAACCCGATCCGGGTTGGTATAGACCCGAAAATAATTGGAAATCAATAAGTCTTGCACTTTTTCGGCAATCTCTAACCGCGGGGTGGCAACTACCGTAGCCGAGGGTAGATTACGAGCTACCTCCTCGGCATGATTAGGCCCGGATAAAGCAACAATTCTCTGGGGATTTACTTGGGGTAACTCCTGGGTAATCACTTCAGACATGGTTGCCAAACTTTCGATTTCAATACCCTTCGAAGTACTAATAATAATCGTTTCCTCTTTCACAAAAGGAGCCATTTGCCGTAATACTCCTCGTAACCACTGGCTGGGAACGGCAATAATTAAATATTGAGGTTTTTGCAAAGTTTCTTCAAGGGAATCACTAGCTCTAATGATTTCCGGAAGGGTCACGCCGGGTAAATAAGTTTGATTTGTATGCTGGGAGTTTATTTCCTGCACAACTTCTGCATCTTTTGCCCATATAACTATTGGTTGTTGCTTCTGCCCGCATAATTTAGCTAATGCCGTGCCCCAACCGCCTGCGCCAATTATTCCAATCATTGCTACTTTGATGCACCATCCTTTTTTTTATAAATAAACCGATGCTCTTCGCCTTTAAGGAGGCGTTTGATATTTTTTTGATGCCGATAAAATACTAAAATAGCTACTAAGAGAGCAAAAACCAAGAGGTCGTAACTCATACCATATAATAGATAAACCGAAACCGGATAGCTAATTGCGGCTAAAAGCGATCCCAGAGCTACATATCCCGTGGCCAGGAAGACCACTAAAAAGGTAGGTAAACAAATCCAGAGTGCTAAGGGAGTGAGTCCAATCACCACTCCTAAAGAAGTAGCGACTCCTTTACCACCTTTAAATTTACTAAAAACCGGCCAATTATGGCCCACAATAGCCATAACTCCCGTCAGAATTCCCCAATTAACAGCTAAGGGAGAAGATATCAACCAGTTTCCCAGTAAAACGGCCGCTACTCCTTTGAGAGCATCACCAAGAAGAACCAGTGTCCCGGCAGTTGCCCCCATTGTCCGAAAAGCATTAGTTGCTCCTACATTGCCACTCCCCTGCTGCCGTAAATCAATTTTTTTTATACGAGCAACGATATCACCCCAGGTAATCGAGCCAATCAAATAACTTAAGATTATTGCCAAAAAGAATTGCATTTAGTTATCAATCCTCTGCTTTCTTTTTAGTTTTGGTAGTAAAAACAAGTGGTGTACCAGTTAAATCAATATACTCCCGTAACTTATTTTCCAAATACCGCTTATAGGAAGGTTGTAGACCCGTTGGATCGTTTACCGTTAAAGCAAAAGTGGGCGGTTTAACTTTTATCTGTTGGCTAAAATATATTTTAAAAGGTTTTCCTTTAATTAACGGTGGATGGTGTAGAGCAACTATTTCACTCATCATGCGGTTCAAACGATTGGTAGAGAAACGAAAGGTATAACTCTCCATAACCTGGTTAATCAGGGGAATTAGTTTCTGTAAACGTTGCCCCGTTTTTGCAGACACAAAAAGGAGTGGGGCAAAACGTAAAAACTCGAACTGGCGATAGATTTTCTCCTCGTAAGCGGCAGCAGTCTGCTGGTCTTTGGCGACGAGATCCCATTTATTTACCAAGATAATACAGGCTTTCCCGGCTTCACGAATTAGGCTTCCGATCTTCAAATCCTGTTCCGCCACTTCTAACGTGGCATCTAAGACTAAAACAACCACATCGGATGACTCGATGGCTCGCATAGCCCGTAGGACACTATAATATTCCACTGCCGCTTCAACGCGGCTCCGCCGACGAATTCCCGCCGTATCCACTAAAAGGTATGGCTGATCATTAACCG
>JANQHU010000046.1 GCA_028282485.1 Bacillota bacterium | reverse complement strand
ATCTAATTTTGGGGATTGGGCTGAATGTTAATCAGCAAAATGGAGATTTTCCTCCCGAATTACAAGAGAAGGCTACCTCTTTACGGGAAATATGCGGCGAAAAATTTTTGCGGCAGGAATTGTTGCGTTCATTTTTAACTAGTTTCGAGCCTGCTTACCAAGCTTTTTTGCGGGGGGAGACCGCTAGTGTTTTAGATTATGCCCGTCAAAATTCGGTGACTATTGGCAAATTAATCACTATTGATCAGGGGTTTGGCAGAATTGCTTCCGGGAAAGCAGTAGCACTGGAAGCAGATGGGAGCATTATCTTAGAAACAGCAGCAGGAATTTATCAAAAGATTTATGCTGGTGAAATTCCAACTTCTTAAGGGGAATAAAGCAAAAATCGAACCACTAAAAATGCCACCAGCAGCCAAGATCAAAACTATTTTCATTATTATTGAGGTTTGTAGCAGCTCCGCCGGTAAGATGAAGATGGTCGTTTAGTTCCCAATCAGCATTTAAACCTAGTTTCGTTTCTTTGGTATCCCATAAATTTAAATTCCAGGAAAGTTTCTGGTTTAAGGAAAGGTCACAACCGATTCCAAATTTATTTTGATAGAGCCCGGCGCGATAAGTAATCTGTTGGGGCTTATTGGCTAGTTGTAGGGTAGTTAGATTTTCTGCACCAATATCATCGACGCGAAACCGAACACCTTGGTTTTCGTTGAGATTAAAATCCCATTTGAAGCCAGCTCTTAAGTCCTGCTGATTGTTATAATTGGCTCCAAAAGCCGCTTTGGAGGACATCTTTTCAAATTTATTGACATAATTGGTGATTTTGTTTACCGCATGACCAGCATTAGTCAGGGTTGATTGGAGATTTCCCAGATCACTCTCGCCACCAGTAAACTTTTTCACCGCGGTATTCATGTTTTCCACCAAATTGTTAATGGCGGTAACCGTTTTGCGAGCATCATCAACTATTAAACCAAGGTCATTATCCTTGTTGGCGAGAACTGTAGTAAATTTTTCTAGGTTAGCTGCTATTTTTTGGGTGCTGGCTAAAGTCTCTTTGAGGCTGGTGGCGGTTGCCCCCTCATTATCAATGGTTTTCATAAATTGATTAATATTTTGGCAGGTGTCCGTTAGAGTCAAAGTGGCTCGGTTAACCCCCGCTAAGATTTCGTTAATCATCGGTTCGTTTTTCTGCATTAAATTTGTGACCCTAGAGATGGTTTCTTCAACTTGATGAGCCATTTTGGCAAAATTAATTTCATTTAACTTAGCAGTAATTTCTTCCACGTTAGCCGTAATTTTTTCAATACTGGCTACCGATTTTTTTAAGGATTCTAAGGGACTGTTGGTATCGGATAAGGATTTCATCATGGTCGACATCCCTTGAAAAGAGACCATGAGATCATAGCTTAATGCAAAAAATTGGTCTAAAGTAATGGGCGGTTCTCCGGGAATTCGTTTTTGGTTATTTAAATGAAACTGTTGTAATTCTTTGGCGGATTCTACCGGGTTTAAGGAGATATACTTATCCCCCACAATCCCGGCGCTAGAAATCAGCGCTTTAACTCGGGAAGGTAGTTTGATATCCGGCTTAATCCGCATTGTAACAACTACTTTTTCTTCCTCAAAATAAATTCGGGAGACCCGACCTACATCAACCCCAATAAATTTTACGGCAGCCCCGGGACGAAGATCGCTTACTTCATTAAACTCAGCTTCCAATTCGTAACCCTTTTGAAAGAGTTTCGAACCATTTAACCACATAAATATGGAAAATAAGGCAACCAGGGCGACTAAACTGAAAAGGCCGACCTTTGCTTCGGTTTTTAACATTTTTCTAACTTCCTCCTGCCAATTGGTGATAATTATTTATATATTACAACTTAAATCAAAACCGCTTAAAAATTGCTGTAAAACGGGATGATTAGCATTATGCAAGTTACAGCGTTCTTGGACTTCCACCAGTTTTCCTTGGTGGAGTAGTCCCACGCGGTCAGCCACTTTTAAAGCGCTGGTAATATCATGAGTAACCACTAAAGAAGTGATTCCTAAAGTTTTTTTTAGTTCAAGAATGAGTTCGTTAATGGTATTGGCCATTATGGGATCTAGGCCAGTAGTTGGTTCATCGTAGAGTAGAATGGGAGGTTTAAAGGCTATGGCCCGAGCAATGGCTGCTCTTTTTTTCATACCACCACTTAAGTCGGCGGGCATTTTTTCAGCAACACTAGGCTCAAGCCCCACAATGGATAAAGTTTGCAAGACTTGGGTTTTAATATCAGATTCTGGTAATCCTTTGCGGCGTAAGCCAAAAGCCACATTTTCAAAAATTGAAAGAGAATCAAAAAGAGCGGCTGATTGAAAGACCATACCCATTTTGGTTCTTAACTTCTTCCATTCTTTTTTCAGGAGGAGGGAAGTATTTTGGCCTTCAATTTCAACCCAGCCAAAAGTAGGTTTAATTAGGCCCATAATTAACCGCAGCAAAGTACTTTTTCCACAACCGCTGGGCCCCATAATTACAAAGATTTCGCCGGGCAGAAATTCAATATTAACCCCATCCAAAATTAATTGGCCATCAACGCGGTAGCTTAGGTTATAAATATTAATCACTAAGTTTTCACCATCCAAGTAAAGAGGTTTTATTTAGTCGAGAAAATTATAATTGATAAAGTAACATTGATAAAAAGTAGTTGGAAATAAAGATAATAATTATGGCGGTTACTACTGCTTGAGTAGTGGATTTACCAACTCCTAAAGCCCCATTCTCGGTGCGTAATCCTTTAAAAGTACCAATCCCGGCAATAATTAAACCAAAAAAACTTGCTTTAATAATCCCACCGGCAAAATCCCAAAAATCAATATAAGTAAGAATGCCGTCAATAAAATTTTGGGGGGGAATACTAGCGTAAAAAACGGCTACCGCAAAGCCGCAATAAATGCCGAGAATATTAGAAAAAATAACTAAGATAGGCAACATTAATGCTCCGGCTAAAATTCGGGGAGCAACTAGGTAGTCGACGGGATCGGTGGAGAGACTCTCTAAGGCTTCAATCTGTTCCGTTACTTTCATAGAGCCAATCTCCGCGGCAATAGAGGAACCCACCCGGCCGGCGACAACTACCCCGGTAAGAACTGGTCCTAACTCTCGGGCAAAAGCTAAGGTTAAACCCTGGCCTAGTTGGGAGGTTAAGCCAAAGGTGGCAAATATTTTGGCAATTTGCAGAGAAAAAACCATTCCGGTAAAAGCCGAGATAATGATCACTATTGGTAAAGATTTAACCCCAATGGCTTCCATTTGGGCTAAGGTATTATCCCAAAAGATAGTACGACGCCAAACGGCTTTGAGGCTCCTGAGATAAAGCTCACATACTTCTCCCAAATTAATTAAAAAATTGATTATTAGGCTTCCTAGCCAGGTAAAAAGATTATTTTGAGTTGGTTTTTCGGATGCAATCATTTGGATGATCCACATTCTTTCTATAATATAGATTAAAATTTATATTTAATTATAAAAAATAATATTTCGGCATTTATAAAAGGATTCCTGCCTTTTAATGGTTTTAATGAAAAAGAATATTGAAAGATATTTAACCTTCCGGCAAAATGGTAATGTCCCATTTTGCCGGAAAAAGAGTATTTGAAGAAGGATTTTTATGAAGGTTTTTCATTCTTATTGCGCCGCCAGATCAAAATCATGGTTTGGCGACGTTTTTTTAAATAGGGGTTCAGAATTTTGGAGAGCATATTAAACATGGCAAAGGCTCCTTTCAAACATATTAATGATTGGAATATTGTATGTTAATCAGAAATCATTTGTGTTTTTGAGCCCTTTTATTTATAATTAAGAAATCATTAGTCAAATGTAGATCTTAGTTTCAAAGTTTTTAGTAATTTTTCGCCGGAGAGGTATGCTTGTTGTATGAGTTGCGCATTATTTGCGGCTTCATTTGCATGAAATAAATGGAGGGCTTTAAGTTGATCTACGATTCGATATCCTAACGAAGTTAGAGTTAGGTCCATACTTTCGGCAGTGAAGCCCATATCCTTAGGGTCTTTCTGCTCGCAAACAGCAATAATATTGGCGTATTTTTGTTTGCCAAGTTCGTTTTTATTAATCCAAACAGAGCGGTCAGTCTGATCAAAAGAAAGTAAACAGTAACAACGGTCAAAAAAAGCTTTGACAATCGAAGTTACATTATAAAAATAAGTAGGTGATCCTAAAATGAGAGCATCAGCTTTTTGTAATAAAGGATATAATTGCTGCATATCATCATTAATAACACAGTTATGATCATTTTGGGTACAGCCTTCACAGCCACGGCAACCTTGAAAATCTAAGTCTCCTAAAAAAATCAGATTAGTAATAAAGGTGGGATCTTCTGCAAAAGGGCGAAGAGCGGCTTGCACCAGTTTGGCAGTATTCCCTGCCTTTCTTTTACTACCGACAATTCCTAAAATATGCATGAACATTTCTCCTGGGACAGAAATTTAATTAATCTAAGTATTAATTATATAGAGGGATAAGTAAAAAAGCAATAAATTAGTTATATCTTAACATTGCTTATTTTAGGAAGGAACTTCGCCAGAGCTGTCGAAAAAATAAAAAATAATAGATTGAGGCTCAGATTGCTAAGTTGAAACCGGGAGGGAAGGATCTTGTTACCGAAAAATTTAAAATATACGCCAGAACATCAGTGGGTAAAGGTTGAAGAAAATTATTTGAGAATTGGGCTTACCGATTATGGCCAAAAAAAGATTGGTGATATTGTCTATGTTGATCTACCGAGTGCCGGCGAAAGATTAGTTGCTAAGGAAATTGCCATCACAATTGAATCCATTGATTCGGTAATGAACTTAATTACTCCAATTAGCGGTGAAGTGATTGAGAATAATGACTCTTTAGGTCATAGTCCTGAATTTATTAATAATGATCCTTACGGGAAAGGCTGGCTAGTAATTATGGAACCGGATAACCCAAAGGATGTCGTCGAATTATTGTCCGCTCTTGATTATACCCGGTTATTTAATGAGAAAAAGTAAAGGAATTTTTAGTAAGGGGATTTTAAAATGCGTTTTGTGGTTGGTGATATTATAAAAATGAGGAAAGGACATCCTTGTGGTGGTAACGAGTGGGAGTTATTAAGAGTGGGGATGGATGTGCGACTAAAATGTCTTACTTGCGGCCGAATGCTCTTAATTGAACGACCTAAATTTGAGAAGGCAGTTAAAGAAATTATTAAAGCGGCAAGTGCGGTGGCGGATAATTAAGGAAAAATCTTACTTGACTTGAGGGGATTTTAATCTCATCTTTGACAGTTGGAGAGAAGAAAAAGCTTGTAAACCCTTGATATAAAAGGGATACAAGCTTCGATCATATTATAAAAAAGTGCGTAATGTTTTTTACTTTTTTATATCTCTAAAAATTTTTTTCATTTGTTTTAAATTGACAATCTGATAATCTGTGCGAAACCCAAATTGGTCATGTAAAT
>JANQHU010000045.1 GCA_028282485.1 Bacillota bacterium | reverse complement strand
ATCTAATTTTTCTACTTTTGCCAGTTCCGTTAAATCCCGACCGAATTGGTTAAGGGTCTGGGTCTTAGTTTGGGATTTAGTAATCATTCCGCCTTGATTTCCAAAAATACTAGGCCCGCCGCCTAAGAGACCAACTACTTGTTTGCGAACTTTCTCCAGATCGGCTCCTAAATTCTTTAAAACTTGAGCCGCCACTCCTTCACCTTCCCGAATCAAGCCTAATAGGACATGTTCCGTCCCCACATAATTATGCCCCATTTGCCGTCCTTCGTCTAAAGCTAATTCTAAGACTCGTTTGGCCCGAGGAGTAAAGGGAATCTCGCCAAAAGAATTGGTATCACCGCTACCAATAATTTTTTCTACCTCTTGCCGAATTCTTTCAATACTTATTCCAATATTCTCTAAAGCCTTGGCAGCAATCCCTTCTCCTTCGATAATCAGCCCTAGCAATAAGTGTTCAGTGCCCACTACATTATGCCCCAGCCGGGCCGCTTCCTGCTGCGCTAAATAAACTACCTTTCTGGCTCTTTCTGTGAATCTTTCAAACATTAGTCTCCACCCCATTTCCAAATAGTTTGCCATAATCGTTTTGGTAAAAATATTAGCTTTTAAAAATTACTCTGACTTCCTTAAATAATCCCGAATCAATTGGGCCCGATAATAATCTCTTTCGCAACTCTTAATTTCTTGCCCTGTTACTTTTTGTAAAAGAGCCGCCCTACTTAAAAACATTAACTCTTTCAACTTGACTTTATCTACGGTAGATATCATATCCAACTCTACTCCCAATTTTACATCCGAAAGAAGTTTTAAGGCTTCTTCACTTGATAAAAGACGGGCTTCAGTCAAAATTCCGTAAGAACGACACAGCCGATCCTCCAATTGGATCCGCGACTCTTTATACAAAGCTTCCCGCACATTACGTTCCTGCTCAATAACTTGGCGGCAAACACTCTTTAAATGCCCGGCTAACTCTTCTTCGGAGCGACCCAAAGTTATTTGATTTGATATTTGATAAATATTACCGTAGGATTCGGTTCCTTCTCCATATAATCCACGTACATTGATGCCCACATGATTTAAAGCCGACAATACTTTTTTAATCTGCTCCACCATGGTTAGACAAGGCAGGTGTAGCATTAAGGAAACTCGAACTCCGGTTCCCAAATTAGTGGGGCAGGTGGTCAGATAGCCACAATTCTCATCAAAGCAATATTCTAAACTTTCTTCCAGACAATCATCAATTTTATTAGCTAAGTCCAAAGAAAAATCCACCGCAAAGCCGGAAGCCATAGCCTGAATGCGCAAATGATCTTCTTCGTTAACCATCAAACTAATGGATTGTTCCTCATTCACAATCAACCATTTATACTCCGGTTCATCAATAAATTGCGGGCTACAAAGATGCTTTTCTACTAACATCATTCTTTCAATAGAATCAATATCTTTGACCCGTAATATATTAAAATGGCCGGCATGGCAATTCTCAATTTGGACCGCACTTTCGATAGTTTTGCCAATCTCACTTAATTGTTGATTGTTAGCACAATTGGGAAAGGGAAATCCTTTTAAATTTCGGGCTAGCCTGACCCTACTACTTAAAACAACATCCCCCGCTTCCCCCTCTTTACTAACCCATTTGGGTAAAATAAGACTATAATTATTCATCTCCAATATTTTACACCTCTCTTTGCAATTCCTTTTCCCGGCGGCGAATCTCATCCCGCAATTCCGCGGCTTTCTCGTAATTCTCCGTTGAAATCGCCTGTTGTAGCTCACTGCGCATCTCTTCAATCTCTTTTTTAATTAAGATCAGTCCTCCGGTTCGCTTCGGTACTTTTCCGGAGTGGCGCATATTACCATGAACTTTTTTTAATAAAGGTTCTAGGCCACTTTTAAAATGACTATAACAATCACCGCAACCAAAGAGACCCGTATTCTTAAAATCAGAAAATGTCAAACCACAATTTTGACACTGACTCTCTTTTTCCCAGTCGGAGTTCTCCGCTTCTTTTTGATAAAGATCCACATCACTCTCCAAACCTTCTAACAAACTGGCGATTAAATTTTGAAATGAGAAACCTGATTCAAAGATTAATCCTAGTTCGCTACCCGCTATTTTGGCACAAACTTCACACAACCGCAGTTCCGTTTTTTGAAAATTAATTACCTTGGTTAAATGCACCGTTGCCGGGCGTTCTTGACATCTCTGGCATAACATATAACTCACTTCCAATCTCTAATTATTCTATATTATTCTTACTCCCTAAGACCAATAATAGTGTCTTTAAAAATTTTGCTCTTAAAGAATCACTTATTTCCGGAGGAAAACCCTCAAATTCTTTATTAAGCAGACTTAAAACTAACATACTTTTTTCTAAAGAAATAAATTCTCTTTTAACTAATAAATCTAAAATTTTTTCCACATCTGCCGCGATTATTTGCTCAGGAATCAATTTTTTAATTATCTGGGGATAGTCTTCTTTTACCCGCCATTTAACCTGTAAAATGCGAATATAGCCGCCTCCGCCCCGCTTACTCTCGATTAAATAACCTTGCTCCAAAGTAAAACGGGTAGTTAACACATAATTTATTTGAGAGGGAGCACAGCGAAACATTTTAGCCAATTCCCGTCGCTTTAACTCCACCATTTCTTGTTCAATTAAAATTCTTCGTAAATATTGTTCAATCAAATCGGATAAATTACTCATCCACCACACCTCTGACCTTATCTGACTATTATTTTACCGAAAAAAAAACTAAAAATCAAGAGTTTTTCATCATTAAAATATATTTTCCTAAACTGCCCCGAGAAATTCCCTTACTTAGAGAGGTTGCCCTGATTAATAATTATTGCTTCCTTTCCTTAGCCAGTTATTTGACAGAGCACTCTAAATTTAAAATCGGCAAAATACACATTTACTAAAGCTTGCCCGGAAAATCACCATAAAAAAATGTATTATTGCCCAATAATACATTTCTTACTAATTAATATTATTTAATAACTATTTTAACGGTTATTGCCTGTTGCCGATTCACCATTACGCTTTTTTAGGACATTTTCGGCAAAGGAAGAATTAAGAATTAACTCTTTAAACTCATCATTTGTCTTGGTATTGG
>JANQHU010000004.1 GCA_028282485.1 Bacillota bacterium | reverse complement strand
GCTTCATATTCGGGATCCCATACATTAACAAGCCCCCGATGCGATCGGCTCGTTCGTAGACCGTAACCAAGTGCCCGGCTTTATTTAATTGAGCAGCAGCGGCTAATCCGGCCGGACCGGAACCGACTACGGCTACTTTTTTACCAGTTCGCTTTAAAGGTGGTTCTGGTTTAATTAATTCTGCAGCAAAAGCTTTATCAATGATCGAACATTCGTTTATTTTAATGGCAATTGGTTCCATATTTAACCCGGCCGTACAAGCCCCTTCACAAGGAGCCGGACAGACTCGTCCGGTAAATTCCGGAAAATTATTGGTCTTTAAAAGACGCTGGACTGCTTCCTGCCATAAGCCTCGGTAGACCAGGTCGTTCCATTCGGGGATCAAGTTATTAATAGGGCAGCCGGAGGCCATCCCCTTAATTAAGATACCAGTATGACAGAAGGGAATGCCACAATCCATACAGCGAGCCCCTTGTAAACGCTGTTTTTCCTCTGGGAGGTCTTCGTGAAATTCTTCCCAGTCTTTAATTCTTTCTAAGGCGGGGCGATCAGCCGGTAGTAAACGTTGGTATTCTAAAAACCCGGTAGGTTTACCCATAGTAATTCCTCCAAAACTAAAAAATTTATTTTAATTACCGCTTACGCGTTTCAGATCGTTTTTATTTGCTTCAAATGCAGCCATAAAGGCTTCTGCCGGAGTCATTCCCTCGTCTTCTAAACTTTTGATGGTTTGTAAAACTCGTTTGTAGTCATGGGGAATGACCTTAATAAATTTAGGCAGATATGACTCCCAGTTACTAATAATTTCTTTAGCCCGGCTGCTTTTGGTATAAGCGGCGTGTTTGGCTACCATGTTTTTAATATCTTCACATTCCGCCGGATCTGTCAGTTTTTCGAGGGCCACCATTTCTTTATTACAACGAGTTGCAAAATCATTGGTTTCATCGATTACGTAGGCAATGCCCCCGGACATTCCAGCCGCAAAGTTTCGGCCGGTTTGGCCTAAAATTACCACGCGGCCGCCGGTCATGTATTCGCAACCATGGTCCCCAATTCCTTCAACTACGGCCCGGACGCCACTGTTACGGACACAGAAACGTTCGCCAGCAATCCCATAAATATAGGCTTCACCACCAGTTGCTCCATAAAAGGCTACATTGCCAATGATCATATTCCCATCCGCTGTAAAGGGGGATTTTACCGACGGATAAACAATCATTTTTCCACCCGATAAACCTTTGCCAAAATAGTCGTTGGCATCGCCTTCCAGTATTTGAGTAATCCCGGGCGGGACAAAAGCCCCAAAACTCTGTCCGGCTGATCCTTTAAAATGGAGGCGGATGGTATCTTCCGGTAGCCCGGCAGACCCATAGCGTTTGGTTATTTCACTTCCTAAAATTGTTCCGACAACTCGGTTAATATTATTTACGGAGACAGTAGCTTCCACTTTTTCACCATTAGTTAGCGCCGGGGCGCAGATTTCGAGTAACTTCTGCTCGTCTAAGGATTCTTTTAAGTGATGATTTTGCTCAATTTGGTTATATTTTCCCACCTGGGCTTCTACAGCAGGTTGGTATAAAATCTTCTCAAAGTCTAGATACTGGGCTTTCCAGTGTTTCAAAACTGCTTTTTTGGGGGTTAATTTATCGGTTCTGCCAATCATTTCGTTGAGAGTGCGAAAACCGAGACTTGCCATAATTTCGCGCAATTCTTCGGCAATAAAGCCCATTAGGTTAACCACATTTTCCGGATCGCCAGTAAACTTTTTTCGTAACTCCGGATTTTGAGTGGCAATTCCTACCGGACAGGTATCCAAATTACAAACGCGCATCATTACACAACCGAGAGCAACTAAGGGCAGGGTAGCAAAACCATACTCTTCCGCTCCTAAGAGAGCGGCAATCGCCAAATCACGGCCGGACATCAGTTTCCCGTCTGTCTCCAGAACAACCCGACTTCGTAAATCGTTTAAGAGTAAGGTTTGATGTGTTTCCGCCAGGCCCAGTTCCCAGGGCAAACCAGCGTGTCGGATACTAGTGCGGGGGGAAGCTCCGGTACCGCCGTCATAACCGCTAATTAAGATCAAGTCAGCGCGCCCTTTAGCCACACCAGCGGCAATAGTTCCCACGCCTACCTCTGAAACCAATTTAACACTAATTCGGGCATTGCGGTTGGCGTTTTTGAGATCATGAATTAATTCGGCCAAGTCTTCAATAGAGTAAATATCATGGTGGGGTGGGGGAGAAATCAAACCAACTCCCGGAGTAGAGTGGCGTACTTTAGCTACCCAAGGGTAAACTTTTCGCCCCGGCAACTGGCCCCCTTCACCCGGTTTTGCGCCTTGGGCCATTTTAATTTGAATTTCGCGAGCATTTACCAAATATTCGCTAGTTACCCCAAAACGCCCCGAAGCAACTTGTTTGATAGCACTACAACGGGAATCGCCGTTGGCATCCGGTTGAAAACGCTTGGGATCTTCGCCCCCTTCACCAGTATTGCTTTTGCCTTTAATCCGATTCATGGCAATGGCTAAAGCAGAATGTGCCTCTTCGCTAATGGAACCGTAGGACATGGCCCCGGTTTTAAAGCGGCGGCAGATGGATTCCACCGATTCCACTTCTTCCAGAGGAATGGGATTGAAATTTTGAAATTCCAGGGAGCCGCGGATGGTGGAGAGACATTGACTGTCTTCATTAATTAAGCAGGAATACTCTTTGTAGAGACCATAGTCATTTCGTCGACAAGCTTCTTGGACCTTATGAATGCTTTCGGGATTGAAGAGGTGATACTCGCCATCTTTGCGCCATTGGAAGATGCCACCAGCTTCCAGGGTTTCCTCTTTGCTAGTTTCGTTATTAAAAGCTTTGTGATGTCTTAAGATGGCTTCCCGAGCTACCACGTTGAGGCCAATACCTCCAATTCGGGAAGCAGTCCAAGTAAAATATTTATTAATAAAATCTTCGTTTAAGCCAACAGCTTCAAAAATTTGGGCCCCTTGGTAACTTTGGATGGTGGAGATACCCATCTTAGAAAGCACTTTAATAATTCCTTTAACGCCAGCTTTCAGATAATTTTGGGCCGCAGTTGGATAGTCGACTGATAAGAGCTTTCGGCCAGCCAAATCATGTAAAGTTTCAAAGGCCAGGTATGGATTGATAGCCGAAGCCCCGTAACCAATTAATAAAGCGAAATGATGGACTTCCCGCGGTTCTCCAGATTCTACAATTAGGCTTACTTGAGTCCGAACTTTTTCGCGAATTAAATAATGATGCAAACCAGCAACGGCCAGTAACGCCGGAATGGGGGCATTATTCTTATCAATTCCCCGATCCGAGAGAATAATAATATTGACTTTTTCTTCTTTTATCTTTTTCAGAGCCGTCAGACAGAGAGCTTCCATGGCTTTTTCGATACTGGAACCCTCTTGATTAATAGCAAAAAGCATGGA
>JANQHU010000445.1 GCA_028282485.1 Bacillota bacterium | reverse complement strand
TTAGGCCGTTGCTCGATCCGGAGCTCCGTCAGGGGAAAGTCCGGGTAGGGGGTGATTAGTTGCACCCCGTTGTAGATTTGGTCAGTATTAGGGTTTGATTCCATGGTTTACGGGCTCCTTATATTTACAATATTCCAAAAATTAGTTGTGCTCAATTGCGAATTTAAGTATATTAAAACTTAGCTTAAGTTGCAAGGCTTAGATGGAAAAGTTAACAAAATTGTAAAGAAAGTTATGGCTAACTTTTAAAGTTGGAGTAATATAAGACCTGAGCTTTGCAGTAGAGATACGGGGAATAGTGTTATATATTTGGGGGATAATGGGGTATAATAAAGATAACAACTTCGATTAACCAATGCAAGCAAAAAAGCCGGAGAATTTGGATCTCCGGCTTTTTGACTGTCAAAACTTTTTTAGGATCTCGATGATCAAATAGATGACCGCCGTTGATAAACCCAAAATGCTTGTCTAGTCTACTACTGCTATGGCTAAATCTTAACTTTGCCAACCCGAACAAAGGGATTATTCTTATAATAATCACCTACGGCTTCTGGGGCTTTATCAGGAAATTGAGAACCGTATGCTGTTGTCGCATCAACTATTTTATCAATGCCATCTTTAGTAAGTTCAATTTTTTCATCTATCGGTACTTGAGAATTTCTTAAGTATTTGAAAATAGGGGTTGTCGGAGCAGTGATGTTTTTATATTCTTCGACCTGTTTTGTAGTTAATCCGACTTGCATAACTCTGGTTCCATTAATCCAGTCGCCATCTTTTTCCTGAGCTAATTCTGCTTTCAAATCTTCCATCACATCTGCCACCATAGCGCGGGTCGCTTTATGATCACTATGATTAGTCATTCCTTCCGGACCAAAAGTATGAATTTCTTTGGGCTGAGTGTTAAAAATAATATCTTTAAGCATGGGTTTGATTTGGGTTTGTACTTCCGGGCGATGGGTGGCGCCGTCCATCTTACCCAGCAGCAAGGGATTTCTTTTTACTCCTAAGGTAGCAAGGGCTTCTTTTAATTCTGATTCTCTTTGATCTTTCATTTTAGGGTCGTATCTGGGAATTAACCCTCTTGAGTCTCGGCCTTTTTGCCCGGAGGTAGTGTAGACTAACTGAACTGATTTTTTATCTTCTAAGAATTTGGTGATTTGGGGGAAGAAGACTTCGATATCATCGGGATGAGGGATAATCATTAAAACATCACAGGGAGTTAGTTTGCCAATATCTTTTGGTCCAATTAATTCAATTTTACCATTTTTTACTTTGAAAGGATTTGCGTGAGGATTTTTGGTTTTTCCGGTGAAAGCAGTAGAATCTTCTGTTAATTGCTTTAGAGTAAGATTATTATTGTTATTAGCAGGTGTATGAGTTGTTCTTACATCTTTTGTATTTGCAAAAAGGTTTTTTGGTTTAGTAGGATAATTATTAATTCCCAAATTCATAAATTCCACATCCTTTATATTTATTTAAATCTTCAACTATTGTTTATTTTAAAACTTATTGTCAAAAAATACAAAGGTGATATAACGTGGTTTGACGTTGTATACAATTAAAAATGATAATAATCTTTGTTTATCTTTGATTTTCGTTAAATTCCGAGATTTATTGTAGAGAGTCTGGTTTTTTGTAAATTGTTATTTGTTTATGTTATCCCAGCATATGAAGAAGCGTAAGTCTTAGTGGCGAAACTGCCCATAATTGGCTTTAAGGTTAGACCAAGTTGGCGGGCAATGGCATAATAGAGAATAGTATCTGCGGCAACGATTGGTTTACCGATTGCTTTTTCTAAAGAGGCAAGGATTGTTAAAGTGCGAATCCCGGTTCCGGTGATAACTATGGCTTGGGCATTAGGAGTTTGGTGAGCGACATTTAAACTGGATTGGCTAGTCATTTCTGGAGTAATAGACCAATCCCGTTCATTTAA
>JANQHU010000435.1 GCA_028282485.1 Bacillota bacterium | reverse complement strand
CAGGATTGTTACTAAAACGGAAACTATTAACGGGCAAAGCCATACCTATGCTTATACTTATGATGCAATCGGTCAGTTAACCAAAGTTACTAAAGATGGCGCAGTGACCGCTCAGTATATCTATGACCCCAACGGCAATCGGTTGAATTATAACGGGACTAACGGGATTTACGATGACCAAGACCGTTTGATTAGCTATGATGGTAATAGCTATAGCTATACTGCTAATGGGGAGTTGCAGCGGAAGACTACTACCGCTGGGACAACGAGTTATGTTTATGATGTCCTCGGCAATCTTACCAAGGTAACTTTACCTGATAATACCCAAATTGAATACCTCATTGACGGTCAAAACCGCCGGGTAGGCAAGAAGGTTAATGGTAGTTTAGTGCAAGGCTTCTTGTATCAAGACCGCTTAAACCCGGTAGCCGAGTTAGATAGTCAGGGTAAGGTAGTGGCCCGTTTTGTCTATGGGACCAGAAGTAACGTCCCGGATTATATGGTCAAAAATGGGGTCACCTACTGCATCGTGAGTGACCATCTCGGTAGTCCTCGGTTGGTAGTGGATACTACCAGTGGTAATGTGGTCCAAAGAATGGATTACGATGAATTCGGGCAAGTCTTAAATGACACCAACCCTGGTTTTCAGCCCTTTGGTTTTGCGGGTGGGGTGTATGATAAGCAGACTGGTTTGGTGAGGTTCGGGGCTAGGGATTATGACGCAGAGGTTGGTCGGTGGACGGCGAAGGATCCTATTTTGTTTAATGGTGGGGATACGGATCTCTTTGCTTATTGCGGTAATGATCCGGTGAATTATTTGGATCGAGATGGGTTAGAAGTTTATGTTGGTAGAACTCGAATACCTGGTATTTACATTGCTAATCATACTTTTATATTAGTTACAGATGGTCCAATAAATGAAGATAATATTAATCCTAGAATTTATGAGGCTGGCCCGGAAAATGGAAAGTTAGAGCGTAAAACATATAGTGATCCAAAAGAAGTATTAAAAAATCCTGGTGAATTTAAATTACAAGAAATTCCGGTACCTTGTGGAAAAACATTGGATAATTTTCAAAATGGAGTAATAAATACTGCTAATAATTATAGCAACATTCCTCATCCAAAATATGAAGGATGGATAAGAACTAAAAAAACTGATAAAAGGAACTCGAATTCATATATTGGTAGCGTTTTAAGAGCTAATGGCTCAAATTGGGAGCCAAATTATTGGGCGCCTGGTTGGGATTTAGATATTCAAGATTTAAAATAGGGGTAATTTCAAAATGAATAAATTATTATTAGGAGTAATTTTAATGTTTTTTATTGCATCAATTTTTGGTTGTATTTCTCAAGAAGAAAAAGAATACGCAAAAAAGTATGGGCTTAAATATGTTTATCTTGATAGCCCTTTAGAATTAAAGAAAGAACCTTATAAAAAAATATTAAATTTTAAAGCAAAATATTCTGCTAATAGTAGTAAATTTTTTTTGGAGTTATATTATTTGAATTTAGATTATCGTTTTTTTAGTAATAATAAAAAAATCATAGATTCTATTCATCAATCATTAATAAATTTTTCAATAAAAATTTATGATGCAAAAAAAAAGCAACAACTTTCTTTTTTAAAAATTACTCAAGAAAATAATCTTTCTTTTAGCACAGCAACACCATCTATTTTTTTAACAGAAGCATCTGATATTAACATAAAAATAGGAAAGGAATATCAAATAATATTAGAAATACCAGCTAAAAAAAATACTCCAGAAGAGTATTTAAAACCAACTTTTGTAGCGGGAATTGCTCTTGATCCTTTTTGGGAGTAAAACATTAAGTAATAGCAATGAAAATTTATATAGCATAATATGGGGTTTATGATGCCCAAGACCATCCAATTAGCTATGGTGGTAATAGCTATAGCTATACTGCTAATGGGGAGTTGCAGCGGAAGACTACTACCGCTGGGA
>JANQHU010000406.1 GCA_028282485.1 Bacillota bacterium | reverse complement strand
TCGGAGTCGGTGCTGGAGTTGGGGCCGGAGTGGTGCTAGGACTGGAAGTAGGAGTCTTGATTGTAAAACGATAATACTTATATTTAGTTGAATAATAATTGCGGAAAGAAGAGTAATTGGAGTTATACTTGGTGGAATAATACTTGTTCGTCGAATAGGTGGTATAACCTAAAGCGGGGATGGTAATCACAATTTGCAACAAGAATAAAGCCAAGGTAATCCCAAGAAACTTTTTCATAAACATGTCGATCAGCTCCTTTTTAATTTTAATTGGTTCAAAGGTTTCGAAAAAAAAGGGCGGTTTCCTTTATGAAACTAAAGGAAACCGAGGGATATCCAAGCAGGATGTTTACATATAATTGCAGTTGGGAAGGGGAGGAAGATTATTGCCAAATGTACTCTGGGTATTTGTCGGCGGCGGCTTAGGAGCCGTTTGTCGTTATTTAATTACTCTGCTACTAGGAGTTTTAGTGCCGAGTAATCTTTCTTGGGGGACAATAGTTGCCAATTTATTAGGCTGTTTTTTAATCGGAGTTATTTTTGCATTAACTTTTCGGAACATGGTCCCCCTGGGGGTGAAATTATTTTTAATGACTGGTTTTTTAGGAGGTTTTACTACGTTTTCTTCGTATGCTTTAGATGGTATTAACCTAATGTTACATAATGAAACCCCGAAAATGTTAGTTAGCATGCTGCTCAATAATTTAGGGGGCTTTGGGCTAACTCTGTTGGGCCTATGGCTGGGGAAACAATTTTAAGATCAAAATCTTAAAATAATTAAATTAATCTCCATTTAATACTTGTTATTTTGCATAAATCTGTTATAATTAAAACAACTTTTAAATCCTACTATTTTTGTAGGAATACTTTTGTTTAAAAGAGGTGTAGGAAGTGCCAATAAAAATTCCGGAAGGGTTACCGGCCACAGAAATTTTAACTAAGGAAAATATTTTTATTATGACTGAAGCCCGGGCGGTTCATCAGGATATTCGGCCATTGCGAATTGTGATCTTAAATTTAATGCCCTTAAAGATTGTTACGGAGACGCAGTTATTAAGGGTGCTGGGGAATACGCCGCTACAACTAGATATTACCTTGTTACACCCTGGCTCTTATCAATCCAAAAATACTCCGGAAGAACATTTAAGTAATTTTTACCATACCTTTGCGGAGATTAGAGACCAAAAGTTTGACGGCCTAATTATTACCGGAGCCCCGGTAGAACAAATGGAGTTTGAAGAAGTAGCCTACTGGCCCGAGCTCCAAGAAATAATGAAGTGGAGCCTGAAAAATGTCTATTCCAACTTTTATATTTGTTGGGGGGCCCAGGCCGCTTTATATTATCATTTTGGGGTGCGTAAATACCAACTACCCCAGAAGAAGTTTGGCGTCTTTTCTCACAGAATTAATGAGCGTTATGTGAAATTATTAAGGGGTTTTGATGACCAGTTTGAGATGCCCCACTCTCGGCATACCCAGACCCGTCGAGAAGAGCTGGAAAAGATCAGCCAGTTAGAAATATTGGCAGAATCAGAGGAGGCTGGCGTTGCACTAGTGGCTTCTAAGTGTGGGAAGCATATCT
>JANQHU010000392.1 GCA_028282485.1 Bacillota bacterium | reverse complement strand
TTAAATGATTATTCCTATCAAGTTGATGAAAAAAAAGCCCATGATTCCAGGTGGATTCATCGGGGGATTTTTGACTGGGAGAAGGCCCAAAGAAGAGATAATCTGACTTTAGCCGAAGGGATTATCTTCCAAAATTTAAAAAAGCTGATTACCCTTCGCAAAGCAAACTCTATCTTTCGTTCCGATATTCGGACTGAAGTATTGGATACGGGTAATGCCCGGGTCTTTGGCGCTTTCAAGTGTCATGATAATATGCGCTTTTTATTACTAGCTAATTTTTCGGAAGATTATCAGAGAGTAGCTGCTACCAACCTTAAAAAAGTTGGATTTAATAGTTTAATGCATGATCTGATTCACGAACAAGTGCTGGATCCAAATCGGGGAGCAATTAAACTGAAGCCTTATCAGTTTTTCTGGTTAAAGTAAATGGTTTTTTTTCACGATATCTAAAAGGTAAGGAAAAAGAAGTAGTTTATCCCAGCGACAGTTAGCGGATTCAAGGAGTTAACCAATGACTAAAATTGGCGAGATCTTAATTAAAAATGGCTTTTTAAATAATCAGCAATTAGAAGAAGTTTTAACCTGTCAAAAAGAACAAAACGACCCCATTGGTAAAATTTTAATTGAAAAAGGTTACATTAACGAAGACCAATTAGCCTTAGTCTTAAGTACCCAATTGCAACTACCTTTTTGTCGGCCCGCTGAAATGGATCTCAAACCGGAAATCTTAAACCTGGTTCCGGCCAAATACGCCGAAAAATATCAAATAATTCCCATTGAGTTCAAAGCGGAACGTCTCATTTTGGCAACTGCCGAACCCTTAAACTTAGAAATAATTGATAACTTAAGAGAAGTCTTAGGCTATAAGATTAAGATTGCCATTACTTCTTACCAGCAGATTCTGACCTCCTTAAAAAAATATTATAGTTCCTCGTTAAATTCCATTGCCAACGTCTTAGCTGATTTTGATGAAAATGAATTAGCTCAATATCAAACTAATGGGCTTAATTTGAAAAACACTTCCCTTGCCATGGAAAATATGGCGAATGAAGCGCCCATTATTCGATTGGTAAATACCATTATTTCCGGTGCTCTGAAGGACGGGGCCAGCGATATTCATTTGGAACCTTTTGAAGATGAGATTAAATTACGTTACCGGATTGATGGGGTTTTACAAGAAAATGCGCCACCGCCTGTCTCTATTTACCCAGCCGTAATTTCGCGGATCAAGCTAATGGCGGGGATGGATATTACCGAAAGAAGATTGCCCCAAGATGGGCGGATTCGCCTCCGGGTGAATAATCATGATCTGGATCTCCGGGTAGCAGTTATCCCCACTTTACACGGCGAAGGCATTGTGATGCGCTTATTAAATCAGGAAAGCATTTTGTTAGATTTGGAACAATTAGGCTTAGGGGAAAATAATTTAAAAACCTTGCTCCAACTGATTTATCGACCCCACGGGATGATTCTGGTAACCGGGCCTACTGGTAGCGGGAAGACTACTACCCTCTACGCAGCCTTACAGCAATTAAATAATCCCTCGCGTAAGATTATTACTATTGAAGATCCGGTAGAATATCAACTGAAGGGGATTAATCAGATCCAAGTTAATACAAAACTTGATTTCACCTTTGCTAGGGGCTTACGGGCCATTGTCCGGCTAGATCCGGATGTGATCTTGGTGGGCGAAATTCGAGATAAAGAGACGGCAGAAGTTGCCATTCAATCTGCCTTAACCGGCCATCTGGTTTTAGCAACTTTACATACCAATGATGCTGCTTCCGCTTTTACGCGTTTAATGGATATGGGGGTAGAAGAATTTTTGGTTGCCTCTACGGTGAGAGGAGTTTTGGCCCAGCGCTTAGTACGCCGGATCTGTCCTTATTGCAAAGAAACTTATCAACCGAGTGCCCATGAGGTGGAGTTGATAGCCGGGAGGGTTACTCCTCTTTTTCAAGGGGTCGGTTGTGAGCATTGTAAGGAAATTGGCTACAAAGGCCAAGTGGGGCTTTATGAATTATTAACTACTACTGAAGCAATCGAGCGTCTGGTAATGAACCGTTCCAGTGCCCACGGAATTCGCGAAGCGGCCTTGAGTCAGGGAATGCAGACTTTACGGGACGATGGCTTGCAAAAAGTATTTCAAGGTCTAACTAGTTTAGGGGAAGTAGTACGGGTGACACAAGATTAAAAAAGGTGGCTAAAGTTGTGAAATACTCTTACCGGGCGGCTGATGTCACGGGAGCAATACAGTCAGGAGTAACAGAAGCAAATTCACGGGAAGAAGTTATCCTTAATCTCAAGAACCAAGGTAAATTTCCCTTAGAAATCAAACAACAGCAGTTGCAAATCCGATCTCAGTTTGCTCAAAAAAAATTATCTTTACCGGAGTTGTTGAATTTTACCAGACAACTAGCCGGGCTTTTAAGTGCGGAGATCCCTTTGGAGAAGGCTTTAGGGATTTTGACCAAATTAAATTTCACAGGTAATTTAAGTCGGATTATTAAAAAATTAGAGCGTTCTTTGCAAGAAGGGATTTCCTTTACCGGAGCCTTAGAACAACACTCAGATTCCTTTTC
>JANQHU010000380.1 GCA_028282485.1 Bacillota bacterium | reverse complement strand
ATATAACTTCCGGTCAAACCGCTATGAAAACGAAAGATGGCATTAACTACTGCCAGCTGGTTAAAAGTAACTTCTTTTTTTTGCCCATAAGCAACTACTTCGTCAATGGGCCCGAAAAAATGGCGCAGGGCGGCGAAATCATGGACCGCAGCATCATAAAAAAATCCTCCGGGAAATTCTGGATGTTGACGCCATTCTTTTGCTAAAAAAGTATCTTTACTAATATCGCTAGGAAAATTTTTTACCTTATTCCAAATAAAATAATCCACTTCCCCCAAATGGCCATTGTTAATTAATTCGTTAATTAACGTTGAATCCTCATTATAACGATAGTTTTCGGCAATTAAAATCGGAATACTATACTTTTCCGGTAATTGGGCGCAGGCTTTGGCTTCTTCCAGAGTCGGAGCTAAAGGTTTTTCGGCAATTATTGCTTTTTTTTGTCCGGCAATAATGGCGGCCACTGCCTCTGTCACCTGAAAGTTCAAACTAATAGGTACCATTATATCAAATATTTGTAGATCCGGTCGGGCGGCAAGCATGCGATAGTCGTTATAGATGTTATTATCAGTAAGGTTTAAGCGTCTGCCCCACTGGGCTGCTTTTTGGGAATCCACATCGCAAATAGCTGCAATTTCGTACTTTTCTTTTAACTCTTGAAAGGCAGGATAATGCAGCCGTTCAAAAGCCATTCCGGTTCCAATAATACCTACTTTTAATCTTTCCACTAATCAAAACCCCTCCTAAAAATATATAGAGTAATAGCTAGTCTGGATCTATTATTTTAGAAGAGGTTTGATAATATACTTATTTAGGCCATATTTATTTTATTGGTAATTTTTGGTCCAATAAAGCTTGCACCTGGATGGGTAAGCCGAAAAGATTAATAAAGCCTTCCGCATCCTTTTGATTATAGACTTCGTCGGCTCCAAAAGTAGCTAGATCTTCTTGATAAAGAGAATAGGCGGATTTACGGCCGACCGTTTGCACGGAACCTTTATATAATTTTACTTTAACCGAACCAGTAACTCTTGTTTGAGTATAGTCTATAAAGGCATCCAAAGCCTGTTTTAGCGGGGTAAACCACTGACCGTTATAAACTAGCTGGGCATATTGGCTGGCTATTTGATTTTGTTTGAAGTGCAGTGTATCCCGATCTAAAGCAATTGTTTCTAAGGCTTGATGGGCTTCGTAAAGAATGGTCCCGCCCGGAGTCTCATAAACCCCCCGGGATTTCATGCCTACCAAACGATTTTCCACTATATCGACGCGGCCTACGCCATGGCGGCCCCCTAATTCATTTAATTTAAAGACCAAAGCTACCGGATCGTAGCCAGTACCGTTAATCCCTACCGGAACTCCTTTTTCAAAATCAATGGTAATAATTTCGGCCTTCTCGGGAGCTTTTTCGGGAGCAACCGTATAAATAAACATCTCGTCCCGGTATTCATGCCAAGGATCTTCTAAAATGCCGCCTTCGTAACTAATATGCCAGAGATTCCGGTCCATGGAGTAGGGTTTGGCTTTGGTCACAGGTACTGGAATTCCCCGTTGTTCGGCATAATCAATGGCATCTTCTCGGGATTTAATCTGCCATTCCCGCCAGGGAGCAATGATTTGGAGATCTGGCCTTAAGGCCTTAAAAGTTAATTCAAACCGTACTTGATCATTTCCTTTGCCAGTGGAGCCGTGGGCAATGGCATCCGCCCCTTCTTTGGTGGCAATCTCTACCTGACGTTTGGCGATGACGGGACGAGCAATGGAGGTTCCCATTAAATAACGGCCTTCGTAAATCGCACCGGACTTCAGCATCGGGTAAATAAAATCCGTTACAAATTCCTGCTTTAAATCTTCGATATAAATTTTGCTGGCTCCCGTTTTAATAGCTTTCGCTTCTAAAGGTTCTAATTCCTCACCTTGCCCCACATCAGCAGCATAGGCAATTACTTCACAGCCGTAATTTTCTTTTAACCAGGGGATAATAATTGAGGTATCTAACCCCCCGGAATAGGCTAGCACTACCTTTTTAAAGTTTTGTTTCATTTTAAATCTATTTCCTCCTTTTTTTAATTATAAATTTCTCTCGAAAATAACCACTCCTACCCGGTCGATATGTTCTTTTAAGTCTTCATTATTTAAAGCCTGATAATCAATAATATCAAAAAAATAAGGCATCGGGCTTTCTTCTTCCAAATAATCATGTAATCTGGCTAAGGTTGTAAAAGAAATTTTCTCAGCTCCCCATAGGGCGACATCCACATCCGAACCTTGTTTGTAATTCCCTTTAGCCCTTGAACCAAAAATAGCAGCTTTGGTAATCTCTTCAAATTGTTTAATAGTGGCGATAATATAACTTAGATCGGTTTTTTTAAGGCCCAGTTCATTGCTCATGTTTTTGCTTCCAATGTTTTCATTAATTTTTTCAATGTCTATATTCATAACTTAGAGACCTACTTTCTTAATCTAACAAAGTGATTCTAGACAAACTTCTGCAAAACCTTTTTCATAATTCCTAATCCTTCCATCATATCGGCATTGTTAATATTTAACGGCGGCAGAATTCGTAACGCGGTTTCCGTAACCGCATTCACTATCAATCCCGCTTCTAAACAGGCGAGCATGACTTCTTTACTAGCAACACTTAACTCTAAGGCTAACATTAAGCCTAAGCCGCGATAATTTTTAATAATGGGTAACTCTGCTTGCCATTCTTGCCAACAATTAGTAATAAATCTTCCTTTTTCATTAATCTCATTCAAAAATTCCGGTTCTTGCAAAAGTTTTAAAATAGTTAAGCCGGCGGCATAAGCCATTCCCCCGCCACCGATGGTGGTACTATGATCTCCTGGCGTAAAAATATCGGCTGTTTCATTAACTAACATTGCCCCACAGGGAATTCCCCCGCCGAGACTCTTGGCCAGGGTCACTACATCCGGCTTAATTCCGTAATGTTGGTAAGCAAACATCTTACCCGTACGGCCCAGACCTGTTTGAATCTCATCTATGATTATTAAAATATTTTTGGAACGGCAAAAATCTACTAATCCGTGGACAAATTCGGGATTGGCCGGAAGCACGCCCCCTTCGCCTTTGACTAATTCTAAAATAACCGCACAAGTATCGTCACCCATGGTGGTTTTCCAGGAGTCCAAATTATTATACTCTGCATAGGCAAAGCCCGGCAGAATCGGTTGGAAGGCCTTTTGATATTTAGGCTGTCCGGTAGCCGATAAGGAACCCAAGGTTCGGCCGTGAAAAGAACCGATAGCACTCACAATTTTATAGTTGCCATTTAATTTCTCTTTACCGTATTTACGGGCCAGTTTTAAGGCGGCTTCATTAACTTCGGCCCCGCTATTAGCAAAAAAGACTTTGCTCATTTCACTTAACTTAAGTAATTCTTTAGCTAAATCAACTTGTTCCTCTAAGTAAAAAAAGTTGGAGACATGGGCTACTTTCCAGGCCTGCCTCTCAATGGCAGCAGTAATATCCGGATGAGCATAACCAAAATTATTAACTGAGATTCCTGTTAAAAAATCTAAATACTCTTTGCCGTTGGTATCCCACAAACGACAGCCTTCGCCCCGGCTAAAAACTACTGGTAAGCGGCCCACATTGTTCATTAAGGTCTTTTCGGCTTCAGCTAAATACCAGGCCATTTTATTGTTAATTGTCATTATTTTCACCCTCCTTCTCGACCCTTCAACGACCATGGTTCCGATACCTTGGTCGGTTAAAATCTCTAGTAACAAGGAATGAAGGGTTCGCCCATCTATAATATGAGTCCGATTCACGCCGGCCTTTAAAGCAGTGATACAGGCCTGGACTTTGGGGATC
>JANQHU010000090.1 GCA_028282485.1 Bacillota bacterium | reverse complement strand
CCAGTCTTGGTCTTGAAGAATTTCGAGAAGTGCGCCGGATATTCAAATCCCAACATATAAGCAATTTGATTACTCGGCTCAGATGTTCCTAAAAGTAAGGTTTTCGCTTTTTCGATCAATTGAAAATGGATATGCTCCTGAGTATTTTTACCGGTTTCTTTCTTCAGTAGATCACTTAAATAATTAGTGGAGTAACCCATTTCTTTGGCCAAGTATTTCACGCTGGGAATCCCCTTCACCGCTAGGCTTTCCGAGTTAAAAGAATCTCTCAGCAGTTTATCAAAACGGCTAATGACATCTTTATGAACTGTGGTTCTAGTGATGAATTGCCGTCCATAAAATCGCTTAGCATAATTGAGGAGAACCTCAATATTGGAGACGATCAGGTCCTGGCTATACACATCAATATTTTGACTAAACTCGTTTTCAATAGTTTTCACGATATTAGTAATTATCTCTTTTTCCTTTTCCGATAGATGTAGGGCTTCACTGGTATCGTAAGCAAAGAAGGTGTATTCTTCTATTTTACTACCCAACTCACTTCTTCTAATCAGATCCGGATGGAAACATAGAATCCAGCCTTCCATCTTTGTTTCATTATTGTCATAATCAACCTTTAAAAGCTGTTGGGGTGCCGTAAACATCATACTTCCTTCTCTAAAATCATAATAGCGGCATCCGTATTTAACCGCGCAATCAATGTTGTTTTTTAATGATATCGAATAAAAACTGTTTACAAACTGTTTATTCCAAATTTTTTTTACCGGACTGAGATTATTCAAGTCAATGAGAGTAATCAATGGATGTTTGGGCTTTTTATACTCTAAAACCTCATGCAACATGGAAATTGAATCAATTTTTAATATACTATCCACAATTACCTCCATAATCAAACATAAAATTATTACTTATAGATTCTTACCGTAGGACACGCTTAATAACCCAATTCAGAACTTTTCCAGTCATCCCTTCCAACTCTGCCACCACCTTCTTCAGCTCTTTACGGATCTGAATATGTTGGGGACAGTGTTTCTCACATTTACCACAGCCTATACACCCAGATGCTATCCGACTCTTTTCTCCGGCAATACCGCCCAGTTGAAGCTGATACATCACTCGCGCTCCCATGGAGCCAAACATGTACTTATCATTATATTTCTCAAAACACTGGGGGATATTAACCCCCGCTGGGCAGGGCATACAGTATTCACAAGCAGTACACGGAATTTTGGTCAGTTCTTTGTAAGTGTCTCGCACTTGATTAATAAGCGCCAGTTCTTTTGCGGTAAGGCTGTTGGACTCAGTGGTCTCCGCCGTACGAATATTCTCGCGAATATGCTGATCATTATTCATCCCCGATAAGACACAGGTTACTGCTTCATGATTCCACAACCACTTCAGGGCCCATTCCGCCGGAGAACGCTTTGCGGGCGCATTATCCCATAATTGCTGTACTTTTTTCGGTACTTTTCCCGTTAGGTTACCTCCTCTTAAGGGTTCCATAACGAATACGGCAATCTCCCGGGCTGCGGCATACTTCAGGCCTTCGGTTCCCGCTTGGGTTTTCTCATCCAAATAATTGTACTGAATCTGACACATATCCCAATGATAATCATCAATGACCTTTTTAAAAGTTTCCAAACTGCTATGGGAAGAGAAACCAATATGCTTAATATACCCTTTTTTCTTGGCGTTTTCCAAAAATTCAATCACACCTAAACTCTTCATCCGGTCCCAGACTTCTTGATTCATAATCCCATGGACCAAATAGTAATCAATGGTCTCCACTTGGAGTTTTCCCAACTGGTCTTTTAAGATTCGCTCCATATCTTCTCTAGTTTTAACGGACCACGGGGGTAACTTAGTGGCAATCTTCACCTGGTCACGTAAAGTCCGATCTCTAAAGACTTCCCCTAAGAAGCGTTCACTTTCCCCGTTATGATAAGGATAGGCTGTATCAAAGTAATTGACCCCTTGTTCAATGGCATAACGAATCTGCTCTTCCGCTTTCGGTTTATCAATTCTGCCGAGGCGGGCTGCCAAGCGCATGCAGCCAAAACCAATTGCCGAAATCCGATCACCTGTTTTAGGAACCACACGATACTTCATGATTGTTTCTCCTTACTTTCCTGTTTTAGTTATAATATTTCTTCCACTGATCTGCTTTCACTTTAATCATACAGGGTGACCTGACTTTATTGAATATACATATTCCGGGTAAACTTATACATTTTACAGTTTATTTCACAGCAAATCGCCCTGTTTTTAGTTATATCATAACATATTTTTTTAACCTAGGGATCTACTTCCCATCCCTTTTCACCAAAAAACTCTATACCATTAGGATATAGAGTTGGTCTTAATAATTTATTAACTCATCAGAACAAAATTATTTTTTCAAGTATCGTTCATCAAGGGAGATTTGAAATCCATCAAAAAGGTTTTGTTTTTCCTTACTATAGTCCACCTTTCCCCCAGCAATAGCTTCTCGGTCAACATATGATTTATAATTTCGAATCAACTCCCGCGAAATCTTTTGAGCACTTCCCATCCCGGCGGCCGAAATTAACTCAACATAACCCAAAAAAGCTTGTCGCAAAAAACCAACCCGCTCATGCTCCCAACCAACTTTATTCTCATCGAGAAAATCGCCCACAAAATTTCTTTTAAAATCCTTATCACTCACAAAGCACAACACATCTAGCATTTCAGCTTTTTCTGCTTCTTTAATTAATTTAGCAAAGTCTTTGGCAATAAAATTAGCGGTAATAATTCTCTTATCTCTTCTTCTTTGAATCTTTTCAACATCAAAAAAGCTTTTCAAGCTCCATCTTTTTTTCACATCTGCCTTGGCCTCTTTTTCGGCCATCTGACCCAGAATTTCATCCACCATTTCCAAAACGTCCGCTTCTTCAACTTCACAACCATATTTTTGCAAACCCTTTACTTCTTCGGCACAATCACTAAACAATTTATTTAAGAAACCATTAATTAGTTGTTTTTGATAATTAGGGTTACCTTCTTCAAGCCAAATCCCATTTTTTGGTTCTTTGCCATTAACAATATTCTTAATTATTTGATGATACCTATCTTGATCCCCTAACAAAACCCGGCGAGCTTGATTAATTATCTGATATTGGCGCTTTGCAACACTCCGCTCCGCCCCTGCTTTACCATTATCAATAGCAGTATTAGTAGCTTGGGTAGCAAAGCCAGCCACATAGGCCGCCCCCAAAACTGGCACTGCCGTCATATAAGAGTACTGCAAAAAGGTAGCATATCCCCCCATGGTAATAATATCCGCCGTTCTTTTTAAGATATTCTTCCCCGCATTTTTAAATCCGTTGCTTTTTTCTAAATCTCGAAAAGCAATTATTGGTTCTAAAGTACCCCGTTCTTTGGTATAAAAAGGAACTAATTCTTCGGGAAAGCTCCTCTTTTGCAAACCCTGGTCTAAAAATTTATAACGATTATAGGCTCCCCGGTAATTGAGGGTTCCATTTTCATTAAGATACCTTTGGCTGGGCTCCAAAGCTCGCATATACTTCAAGAACGAATTTTTTTCCTGCTGATCCGGAGGATTAAACTTGGATTCAATCTTTTTTAGATATTCTCGAAACTTTTGACTCTTTAAAAAATCATTAGTTATTTTAAAAATGTCCGAACACAGATTTACCGAACTTTGGGCCAGTCCTAGTATTGCCCACATTTGATATACATCATCAACAGTAAACTTTTCTTTATCAAAGGCAACCACTGCATTGCCATATGCTATATATTGGCTATTTTGAACATTGGTCAGGGTACTTAGCGATTCAATAAATTCTTCCAATTTTTGACTACCATTAGTTGCTTCAATAAAACTAGGGCATGGGTACTCAACTTTATTAAAAGGAAGGGGAACTTTTGCCCCCTTTAAAATTGCCTTCTTATCAGAGTTTTCCAACGTTCGCTCAACTTCTCGAATTCGTTGCTGAACTATTTTTTTTACTTCTTTATCTTTTGGATTATCTTCCCTTAAGCCTTGTAAGATCTTTTTACACTTTTGTAATTCTTTTCCTAAAAATAATTTTTCTTTTTTTTGGGCAGCAGAAATTTTTGATTTTTTAGAAACTCCAAATGATTGCCATCCGCCAGTAAATATAAGTTGTGAAGTAGCTCTATTTTGATCCAAGTTATTTTTAGGAACAGAACCACTTGGTTCGAATTTATCTTTCTCTAATGGTTTTTTCATTTCTAAGCTTTTGCCTTTAATTATCGAGTTTGGGTTCGATAATTTATTTGGCGCTACTTTTTTGCCAGAATCCTTGCCTTTTATTTCAATTTTATAATTTGTTAAATTCTTTTTACTGAATATCATTGATTTCCTCTCTAAAATACAGTTAATACCCATATTCTGCATTTTATTCAGGTGCATTGATACTACAAGTAAATTAATCTCCCCCCTAAAAACACCTATCTCTAATACTATGTTAATACATTTTTTTACATTTGTAAAGCGTTATTCCATTTATTTACATAAATATGCCCTTTACTTTCCTCAGCTCATTCTTGGCGATAACTACCTAAAAAACGCTCCAACCGGTCAAAAGCTTCTTTTAATTCACTCAAACGGGGCAAGATAACAATGCGAAAATGGTCCGGCCAGGGCCAATTAAAACCAGTACCTTGGACCAATAACACCTTTTCTTGCATTAAAAAATCTAGAATAAACTGCTGATCATCCCGAATATGAAAGCGTTCCGTATCAATCTTCGGAAAAAGATATAGCGCTCCCGCCGGCCGGACACAGGATAAGCCCTCAATTTGATTTACTCGTTCCCAAGCATAATCCCTTTGCTGCCGCAGCCTTCCCTCTGCTTTAGTTAGTTCCTGAATACTCTGATGTCCTCCCAAAGCGGTTTGGATGGCGTATTGGGCCGGGACATTACTACACAGCCGCATGGAACACAACATATTCAGGCCTTCAATATAATCCTTAGCCCGTTCTTTATCACCACTAATCACCATCCACCCCACCCGAAACCCGGCAATTCGATGGGATTTAGAAAGGCCATTCATGGTGATAAAGAAAACCTCATCAGACAACGACGCTAAAGAAACATGCTCTACTTCATCATAAATAATCCGGTCATAAATCTCGTCCGCAAAGACGATCAAATTATATTGGGCAGCCAAATCAACAATCTGCTGTAAAATTTCTTTTGGATAAACTGCTCCGGTAGGATTATTAGGGTTAATAACCACAATCCCTTTTGTTTGCGAAGTGATCTTTTGTTTAATATCCTCTAAATCCGGATACCAGCCCTCGGTCTCGTCACAA
>JANQHU010000353.1 GCA_028282485.1 Bacillota bacterium | reverse complement strand
TTATAAGATTCAACCGGAAGGGTCGGCTGCGGCAGATCGGGAGAATATTGAAAAAGACCTGGTTTTGATCGGCCTGGTGGGGATTAGCGACCCGGTGCGGGATGATGTGGGCCACGCCATTGAAATTACTAAAGACGCGGGCATTGATGTCAAAATGGTAACCGGCGATAACATTAATACGGCGGTGGCCATTGCTAAAGAGATCGGCCTTTTGGAAAAAGACTGGGTGGGCATGGAAGGGAGCGAGTTCCGGGCCAAAAAGGATGAAGAAATTTTAAAAATTATTGATAATTTAAAAATCCTCGCCCGAGCCACCCCTACTGATAAGGAACGCTTAGTCAATTTGATTCAAACTACTAAAGAAGTGGTTGCCGTAACTGGTGACGGGACCAATGATGCACCGGCTTTAAAGAAGGCTGATGTAGGAATTTCCATGGGTTTAAAAGGTACCGAAGTTGCTAAAGAAGCCAGTGACATTGTCTTGACTGATGATAATTTTGGGAGTATTGTCAAGGCGGTCCGGTGGGGCCGAACCTTATATGAAAATGTCCAGAAGTTTCTCCAGTTTCAGTTGACCATTAATCTATCGGCCTTGGCGATTGCTTTTATTAGCCCCATTTTAAAGATTATTTTTCCAGATATGAATTTTCAAACAATGCCCTTAACAGTCTTGCAGTTACTCTGGATTAATTTAGTAATGGATACTTTGGCAGCCTTAGCTTTAGGCCTGGAATCGCCTCGCGAAGGGATTATGAAGGACCAACCGAAGAAACGAGAAGAATCTTTCTTGAATAAATACATGATCTTTAATATTCTGTCTATGGGAACTTGTTTTACCATCTTTATACTCGGAATTCAGGCCGTTGATCTTTTGGGGGTCGCCGGATTAAGTGGAGAAAATGCATTCTCGTCAGTAGTCTTCACCACTTATATCTTTATGCAAGTCTTTAATCTCTTTAATGCCCGGATCATTAAGCCGAATCTTTCGATTTTTACCCAATTGGGGCGGAGTTATAGTTTTTTGGGTATTTTAGCAATAATTGTAATTGTCCAAATCTTAATTACCCAGTTTGGCGGAGCCTTTTTTAATACCCAAGCTTTACCTCTAGCAGTCTGGGGCAAAATTATTTTAGTGGGCTTCGGGACTTTGGGGTTAGGGTTTATCTTTCGCAAGATCCAACAAGCCGTTTTTAAGGAAAATTTAGCGGCTGAATCAGGTAGTTAAGCAAAGAGCTACCGCTTTGAAGGATTCTGTTAACTGGAATAGAAGTATTACCAAGGGAGTCGAGATTAAATATAACAATATTTAGGAGGGAATATTCATGGCAATTAGTTTACAAAAAGGACAAAAAGTTGATTTAACGAAAACTAACCCGGGTTTGACTAAGGTGGTAGTAGGATTAGGCTGGGATACCAATAAATATGATGGCGGACAGGATTTTGATCTGGATGCCGCCGCTTTTATGTTAAGCGAGTCCGGGAAAGTTAATAATGAGGCTGATTTTGTCTTTTACAATAATTTAACCCATCAGTCGGGCTCTGTCTCGCATCTGGGCGATAACTTAACTGGTGAAGGAGAGGGAGATGACGAGCAAATCAAAGTTGATTTAAGTAAGGTTCCCGCCGGGATTAATAAAATTTCTTTTACCGTTACTATTCACGATGCCCAACAACGGAGCCAAAACTTTGGTCAAGTCTCCAATGCCTTTATCCGTATTTTTAAAGATGGTACGGAGGAAGAATTAATTCGCTATGATTTAGGCGAAGACTTTAGTGTCGAGACTGCGGTGGTAGTAGGTGAGTTATACCGCCATGGGGCTGAGTGGAAATTTAATGCTATCGGCAGTGGTTTCCAAGGGGGCCTAGCCGCTTTGTGCCAAAATTTTGGCTTACAAGTTTAAAGCTTAAGAAAATTATTATAAATGATAATAAAGAACGCTCTTTTTTTTAAGAACGTTCTTTTTTTTATTCAAGCCTCAAGTAAAGCCGTTATTTCATCTAAAATTTCGGCAGCGGCTAAGTGGCCCTGGTGTTTGGTTAGCAGGATTTGCTGCTCTTTGTGATGATTTTGGGGCAAAGCCTTAACGGCTTCTCCGTGAGCCGGGAGATAACTATAATCAGCTTTTTCCAGCATGCAGAGATCTAGCAACGAATCGCCAGCAGCGGCAATTTTACAATCCAGGCCTAGTTTTTCTTTAATATAGAGTACCGCATTCCATTTACTGAGACAACTAGGTACAAGGTAAATTTTGCGGCCTTGCATAGACAAAGACCAACCAGAGGCTGTTAACCAGGGGCGTAACTCCTCTAACGCCGCAGTCGGAACCAGGGTTTCCTGAACGATAAAATAATAAAAGAGGTCATCGGCAGTTCTTTGGGCTAAAAGCCACTGGGGAGAAGTTAGTCGGCCGAATTCTTGCCAGATTTCAGCAAAGGGTAGGGCTTCTTGATCTATTCTTTTTTTTATATGGCGATTCCATTGGCGATCTAGTTGGCCATGGACTAAAATATTGCCTCCATTACTAACAATAGCATAAGGAGGAACTATTTCTTGATGAAAGAGGGTAATTCGTTGATATTGTTGGATTGTTCTGGTAGTTACCGGAATGAAATGTAACTTTTGGGCTAGTTTTTTTAGTTTATCCAGTACTACTTCGTAGATATAATTGATAGGAGCCTCATCTTTAGTCTCAATTGATTTGAGGGGATGGGCGTTTGGGTCTGCAAATCTAGTGGAATAAATTAAAGTGCGATCGAGATCACTGGCAAAAAGCATTAGTATCTACCTTCCTTGTATCTTTAGTTTTTCCTAGCGGTCCTTAGTTGTTTGGGGATAGAGGTTTAATTAGGCCGCAGCACTGATAAGCCATCTGGGGATAGACTTCGACGGGAACCTGGCGTTCTCGGGCTAAGAAAAGAATATGCCCTAAATTTTCTGGATTTTCCTGCTTAATTAAGACTTTCCAGGGGACGCGCCGGAGGAGAACGCGGGTGGTCTCGCCGACCCCGGGTTTAATAAAATTAATGTCCTCAATGGCAAAGTCTTTTTGAATCCGCCGAACACTTTTTAAGCCTTCCCAAGTGGGTGTAGCCGTGAACTGATCAAGTGTTTTCACTTCCTGGTCAATCTGGGGGGTAACTTCCCGAAACCGGGCGGTGATCGACTCAATGAAGAGATGGGAAACGTCGTCGTTTTGTAAATGTTGATAATATTTGGCCCCGTGGAAATCTTCTTTTAGAATAAGATCGGGGCGGTGAACGGTGCGGCTAATTAGCCCGGAAACCGTGGCATTCAAACAGGCACTTGGAATGAGGAAGTCTTCGCGGGTCCCATAGATGGCGGCACAGTGGCCTGGATCGGCTAAAACCGCCAAATCACTATTTAAAGGGAGTTGATAGCGGCGGTAAAATGTATGGCAAGCCTGATGGAGAACTTGAAAAATAGCTCCTTTGCCAGTCCAGCCATCCACAAATTGGATTGTTAAGTCAGGATGTTTGGCCAGTAGATAATGAAGGGCATTCTCGTCAATTCCCTTGCCCCGGATAATGGATAAGCTGTAGTGAGGGACATCCAGACTATATTGATAAGCCAAATAGCGTTTAATGAGGATGCCGATGGGAGTACCGGCTCGAGCCAGAGAGGCAATCAGCAATTGGGAGCCGTGTTTTTGCCAGAGAACCCGAGCGACTACTCCGACGGCAATAGCAATTTTAGCCGCGTTGGCTGCTAAAGAACGGTGAAACAGCTCTAAATAAGCAGCGGGCGGTTGATACTCAATGGGTAGCATTTCCGAGTAGTGACCGCCTTTTTGGATGGCCGCTTCTCGTTCCTCGTTGGTTTTTTCAATGGGGATCTGGCTCAAATCTTTTAACAAAAAAGTGACATCTGCTTCGGAATAGCTCCCCATCCGAGCCGGGGTCGGTAGGGTGAGCGTATTATTTAATTGATTCATCTATTTAGCTCCGTTACTTCTGGGGTAGTTGTTTTCGCGTAATTCGAGTGGAGGCATTTAATAAGTAAGATGTTGGGAATGCCCATAGTTTGTAAAGCCTTAAGCAAAGGCTGCATTCGCTCTTGAGGAACCTCCCTTTCTAAAAAGAGATAGAGATTTTGATAATACCCGTAGGGAATGTTATAGAGATAATTAGTAATATTGGGATCATCAGGACTGGTAAAGGCAAAAGCATTACGTGCTCCATAATTTTCACGATCCACAGGGTAAATCGGGCTGCGGGTGGTGGAATGGTACCAAGTATCTGCTCCCATCAAAGCGGCTACTTGCATGGGGAGATACATAAATTCTCCGGTACCAAGACAGAGGCACCTTCCGGCCTGACGGTAGCCAAGGAGGAGGGCGGCAATCTTGGGGACCCCCGCTTCCAACTGCCGATTTGCGGCGGAACTAATCCCGAAACGTCCGGTGGCTTCCAGATATGGCGAGTAGTTAATTTCACCTAAGGAATTATAGGAAGTGACCTGCTTGGTGGGCACAGAAGCGGGATAATCGAGATTTAAGTAAGTGATTTTGGGCTTTGTTTTTAACTCCGGTAATCTTTCTTCACTACCTTCAACTAGGGGGGCTTCATTTTTAAAGTTCGGCTCCGCCGCTGTAGTGGGAGCTATTTCTTCCAAATTAAGTGCGCCCCGTAATAAGGAAACGGCAATAATCTCGCATGGTAATTTGGTTTCCAATTCTCGAAAAGCTTGTTGGTCTGCGGGGGAACGCCAGTCCAAAAGGGAAGCCACGACATAACGTTTTTGCGGAAAATGGTAATTAATGGCTCGAATAATATTTAAAGCCGTCTTGCCGGTAGTGATTTCGTCATCAACTAAGACGATTTGCTCTACTTTTTGAAAAAGATCAAGGTTAGTAGAGTAGATTCGGTGGGAAGTAGCGTGGGAATGCTCTTCTTCAAAACAGATCACGGGTTCTAGCTCAATCAGAGCCTCTCTGGTAGTATGGAAATAATATCCATTATCAGCAAAAGTAGCAAACATACTATGTCCTAAAGCAGTAGCCGTCTCGGCAAAGCCGATAAAGAGGGTTTTTTGGGGTAAGACTAAGGGCTGCTTTTGTAACTCCCGGTAAATTTCCGATGGTTTTTGCCGCCCTTTCAGGCAGTCGATAACTGCTTCCGTTCTGCTATCAACTTGCTGATAAACTATTTCTAGAAAGCGCAAAGCCAAAGCAGCTCCGCCTAATAGCGAAAGACAAGGAGCGACGGGCAGGTGTTTCCCTAAGATTTTACTCACAAACAAAAATTTGCGTCGTCGATTTTGGCGAAAAGCGATCAAAAATAATTGCTCTAAGGCTAACTGATAAGGGTTTTTCTCCACCGCAATTGTTAATCGGAAATCATCACCAATAGGATAGGTATGCTGGGGGAAGAAGGCAGTAACGTTAAGTAAATCGGTGAAGTTTTGCTTTTCGTTAAAAACACCATAAATCCGAGCTCTGGTTAATATCTTCCGGGCCCAGTTTAAATGGGGTTTGATCTCATTCATTTTATTGGCATAAGGGCTTTTAAAAACCCCTAGTTCTCCGCCACTCTGCTGGATAATGCTGCGAGCGTCTAAGTATTCTTCGTGACTAACCACATATAAAGACTGAACCGGCCGTAAATGAGAAGGGTGAATGATCGTCTTCCCGGTTAACCCATTATCCTTGTCCAGCAAGACTTCTCGAATTAAGCCGTCAACGTACTGATTTAAGAGGGTGGTGCGAATCCCCGCTCCCCGGGGGCCGTAGGTTTGACGAAAAGGGCTGAGCCGCAGTTGGGGTTTTAAGAGACGCTCTCCCACCGCAAAATATTCCCAAACCGGCCCGGAAATGGTGTATTCTTTGGTTTGCCGGGTAAAAAAGTTAACTATGGAAGCAATACAATTTTTAATCACCGCAATCTCGTAGATAGTAGTATCATAACTACGGCGAATCCCAAAAAGACTAGAAAAATCAGTAGCTCCAATCCGAATATTCATGATTAAGGGATAATAAGCATCCAGAATTTTTTTTAGACCAGTTAAAGTTTGGCTGCGTTTTTCTTCAAAAATGATATCCTCTGTCTCTAAAATCGGCATGGCGTAAAGCCGTTCCGATAATTCCTCATTAATCCGGCTTAAAGTTTCCAAATATCCTGTGCCGTTGGCTACCGTAAACTTGGGAAAGACAAAACCCGTTAAGATCCTTAATAAAAAACCAGCCTGCTGCCACAGCCGTAGCATCTGTTCCTGATGACGTACTCGCACAAAGATCAAAGGCAGCTCCTGCAGAACCAGTTCGTTTTTTTGATAAGAATCATTAATCGCACGCAAATTAGCCAGCAAATTCTTTTCCGCTGGACCAATCTCCTCATCCCCGATAGCATCTTCCAGACAGATCACTAAAGAAACCAAATCCGGATACTTCCCCGCTAGCAACTCCGCCGCAATATTCTCCCGCGTCGCCGGCATATAGAGAGTAGCACCTAGGGCAGCCGCTAACAGAGAAGGCTCACTATATTTATCAAAAGCAGTTGGTTTCTGATAAAAAATTTTTTCTTCCTGCTGAGTGGTTAAGTAATTAAAATAACGCATCGGTCTCCTTGGAAAGCCTATGATAATATTGATATTAGTATGAATTATAGCATAAATTAGCAAGTTTTTGCTAGTAGTATATGGCGAAATTTTTTGAATACATTAGAGAGTTACTTTTGTACGACCAAAAGTAACCAAAAGTCGCAGGAAACCGAAGGTTTCCGGCCCTTCCTTTCATCCCCCCGCTCC
>JANQHU010000346.1 GCA_028282485.1 Bacillota bacterium | reverse complement strand
GAGGCAAAGGCCACCAGGCCATAACGAGAAACCCGGCCATAAGTCGGTTTTAACCCGACTACCCCACAATAGCTAGCAGGTTGACGAATCGAGCCCCCGGTATCCGAACCTAAAGCCATAGTCGCTATTCCGGCGCTTACGGCTGCCGCCGAACCGCCACTAGATCCTCCGGGCACGCAGCTTAAATTCCAAGGGTTTTTGGTCTGTTTTAAAGCAGAATTTTCAGTAGAGGAACCCATGGCAAATTCATCGAGATTAACCTTACCATTAATGATTACCCCGGCTTCTTTTAAGGAAGAGACTACCGTGGCATCAAAAGGGGGTTGATAATCTGCTAACATTTTGGAAGCACAGGTAGTTTTAAAATCCCGAGTGGCCATATTATCTTTGACGGCTACAGGAATTCCTGCTAACAAAGGTAAGTCTTCCCCTTTAGCTACCATTTGGTCAATAACAGCGGCTTGCCTGAGACTCTCTTCACGTTCTAAACTGAGATAAGCTTGTACTTGTGGCTCAATATGACTAATTCTCTCAAATAAATCGTCTACTATTTCAACTGCTTTTACTTCTTTATTACGAACTAGCTCTAATAACTCATGAGCTTTTTTTTCATATAATGCCAAAACTAACTACCTCCTAAATAATACTGTATTGCCTGCTCGCTTACTCTTCTAAGGTTTTAGGAACTTTAAAAAAGTCCTCGATTCGCTCCGGAGCATTGGCCAAAGCTTCCTCTATTGGTAATGAGGCTTGTTTTTGGTCCTTCCGAAATACATTATTAACACTAATGGCATGGGCCATTGGCTCAATCCCGGTTGTATCTAACTGATTCAATTTTTCGACAAAACTCAAAATTTCATTAATCTGCCAGGTAAATTCTTCGGTTTCATCTTGGTTTAACTCTAAACGCGCTAATCTGGCAACATGACGGATTTCTTCTTTTGAAAGACTCATCTTTGGCACTTCTCCTCCATTTTAATTCTTAAAAAAACAGTTGTTATCTCTACAACTGCTTTAATAATTGCAACTAAAAATATTAATAATTTTATTTTATTACAATTGTTTCTATTATAGGCTATTTTCTAACTGCTTGCAAGAAGCTGAGCCCTAGAAAAATAAAAAATTAGCTTACACTTCTTCTAATAATTTACGAAACTCTGCTTCATTCAAAATATTTATTTTTAAAGTACGGGCTTTTTCTAATTTTGAACCGGGATTTTCCCCGACTACTAAATAATCCGTCTTTTTGGTCACGCTACTAGTAGCTTTACCTCCATGTTTCCGAATTATTTCTTCTAGTTCGCTGCGGCTCCAAGCTGTTAAACTACCAGTGATAACCACTGATTTTTCTGCTAAAACTGGTGTAATTATCCCCTCCACGTCAGGCTCTAACATATTTAAACCTAATGCTGATAATTTTTTTATTAGCTCTAAATTTTCTGGCTCAGCAAAGTATTTTAACAAGCTTTCCGCAATTTTGGTACCAATTCCCGGGATAGCGATCAGTTTTTCGTATGAGGCTTGTAATAATTCTTCCATTTTCCCGAAAAACCTGGCCAGATCTCTAGCTGCTCCGGCACCCACATGCCGAATTCCTAATCCAAAAAGTAATCTACTTAAGGGATTGGCCTTTGATTCAGAAAGGGCTTCAATTAAGTTTTGGGCTGATTTTGCTCCAAAGCGTTCCAATTCTACTAATTGTTCAAACTTTAAATTATAAAGATCGCCGACATCTTTTACTAAGTCATTCTCAATTAACTGAATAATAATAGCTTCCCCTAATCCCTGAATATCCATGGCTTCCCGGGAGACAAAATGAATAATTCCTTCTCGCAATTGGGCCGGACATGTGGCATTAATGCAACGCACAGCTGCCTCGCCGGGTTCACGTAAAACCTGGGAATTACATTCAGGACAACTGGTTGGCATTTGAAAAATTTTTTCTAAACCACTTCTTTTTTCCGGTAAAGATGCCACAATCTCTGGAATTACATCTCCGGCTTTTTGAATAATCACTTGATCCCCAATCCGAATATCTTTCATTTTAATATAATCATCGTTATGTAAAGAAGCCCGACTTACAGTTGAACCTGCTACATTTATCGGCTCCAGAAGGGCCAGCGGGGTAATGGCTCCCGTGCGGCCTACATTAACCATTATCTCAATTACTCTAGTCTCAACTTGTTCGGCTTGAAATTTAAAGGCTATCTTGGCGCGGGGGGCTTTAGCAGTATTTCCTAGAGCCTGTTGGTAAGCAAGCTGATTTACTTTAACCACAATCCCGTCAATCTCATAAGGTAGCTCTTGTCGCCGCTCTGCCCATTCCTGACAAAATTTAATAACTTCATGGATATCTTTACATAAACGTAGATGGGGATTAGTCTTTAAGTGGAGCTCTTTTAATAGTTCTAAGGACTCAAACTGAGTTTTAATTTCCCGCTCCTTACAATAAAGAATATCATAAAAAAAAGCATCTAAGGGCCGGGTTGCTGTGATCCGGGGATCAAGCTGGCGCAAGGAACCAGCTGCTGCATTCCGGGGGTTAGCAAATAAATTTTCACCATTTTTTTCCCTTTGTTGATTTAAATAAATAAAATCTTATATTTTTATATAAACTTCGCCTCTAATACCAATATTTAAAGGCACAGGTAATCGCATCGGGATTGAGCGAATAGTCTTGATGTTACTTATAACATCTTCTCCTTCATAGCCATTTCCTCGTGTAGCAGCAGTTTTTAATAAACCTTGTTCATATTCCAAGGCTACGGTCAGACCATCAATCTTTAATTCCGTAGTATATTCAAGTTCTTTTTGGATATCTAAACCCTTTTGTATCCGATTATTAAAATCAAGTAATTGGGCTTCCGAATGTGCATTATCAAGACTTAATAAAGCTATTATGTGTTTAATATTGTTAAAAAAAGGTAAGGCTTCTACCCCTACTCTTTTTGTAGGGGAATCAGCAGTCTGCAAATCAGGAAATTCTTTTTCTAATAAGATTAACTTATTCATTAATTGGTCATATTCCCTATCCGTAATTTCCGGGGAATCTAAACCATAATATAAATAATTATGTCGTTCAATCTGCTCTCTGAGGCTTTCAATTTCCGCTATCGCTGCTTCCCTAGTTGCCACCTTTTTTCCTCCCAGCTTATTTACCTAAAAACATTTTTACTGATACTATTAAAAGTAAAAAGGCAAAACCTTTCCGCAATACCACTTGGGGTATATATTTAACCAACACGGCCCCCAAAAAAGCTCCTATAAAAACTGTGATTCCGATTAAAAGGGCTGCTTTCGGATTCACGTGTCCCTGACGATAATATTCTAAAAAAGCTAAGATCCCGATAGGAGGTAACAAGACGGCTAAAGAAGTTCCTTGCGCTTGTAATTGATTAAAACCACAAATAAAAACTAAAGCAGGAACGATGATGATACCGCCTCCAATCCCTAACAAACCACATAAGACTCCTCCAGTTAACCCAATCAAAATATAAATAAGGATTTCTTGCATATTTTTTGCTCCTAAATAGTTTCCACATTAGTATTTGCCAAATCCAGCTATTATCATAACATAAATAATTAAATTATTCTATATGCAAACAAAAAGCCTCAGAAAGATTCTGAAGCTTTTTTAAAAAATATTC
>JANQHU010000307.1 GCA_028282485.1 Bacillota bacterium | reverse complement strand
AATTTGTTTTAGGGCAGGCTGAGGTCAGATTTTAAAACCTACAACCACCTTAGCTGGCTGGCTAATACTTTAAAGCCCTCATCCTGATGTTCCAAACGCCCCTTGACTACGGCGACACGGCTTGGCTCGTAACCGTCCGCCACTGCGGCAAACTGTTTGGGAAATAAGACTCCCGCAATAACCCCACTCCAGTCTTCTAGACTAAAAGTAGCCATCCGCGTTCCGGCCTTAGTCTGCAAGACTCGCCAATCGGTTATGACTCCACCCAGCAAAACTTCTTTACCATCGGGCTCTTCTTCTAACTCGGCGACGGAGCTGATGCCATTTTGGGCAAAACGGTTGCGCCACTTATCGAGGGGATGGCCGGAAATATATACTCCCAGATACTCTTTTTCCTGTTCTAATAAAGTCTGCGGGGCGAATTCCGGAATTTGAGAAAATTGAAATTCTTCCCCACCTAAGTTTTCTAATAATGAAAGTTGCTGGGTATCCGATTGACGAATCGTTTGTTCGATAATTTCTTCTAAACCTTCTAACATTTGACTGCGGGCTACCCGGGTAAAATCAAAGGCTCCCCCTCGAATTAAACTCTCAATCACTCGTCGGGTTACTAAATGACCAGCCACCCGCCCACAAAAATCCATTAAAGAAGTGTAGGCTTTACTACTGCCCTCGGCAATAATCTTTTCAATTGCCCCCACCCCCAGATTTTTGATGCCCAACAAACCAAAACGAATCCCCTCCGCTTCTGGAGTAAAGATTCCTTTGCTCTGATTAACATCCGGAGGCAAAATCCGGATCCCCAACCGCCGGGCTTCTTCAATATAAAGATTAATTTTATCGGAATTATTGATGACACTGGTTAAAAGAGCTGCTAGAAACTCGACAGGATAACGAGCTTTTAAATAAGCCGTTTGATAGGCTATTAAGCCATAAGCCGCCGAATGGGACTTGTTAAAACCGTAACCAGAAAAATACTCCATTAAATCAAATATCGTCGTAGCCACCCCATGGGATACCTGGCGCTGAGCCGCCCCCTGCAAAAATCGGCTGCGCATGGCAGCTAAGACATCCCGTTTCTTTTTGCCCATAGCGCGTCGGATCAGATCTCCTTCTCCTAAAGAAAAACCGCCAATCCTACTGGCAATCTGCATTACTTGCTCTTGATAAAGGATCACCCCGTAGGTTTCTTTTAAAATAGGCTCTAATAACGAATGGACATAACTAATCTCCTTTTGACCATGCCGCGCTCGAATATAATCTTCCACCATCCCACTCCCCAAAGGGCCCGGGCGGTATAATGCCAGTAACGCAATCACGTCATTTAAAGCCTCCGGCTTTAACCCGACCAATAACCTTCTAATGCCCCGACTTTCCAGCTGAAAAACTCCTAAAGTATGCCCTTTTTGGAGTAAGTCAAAGGCTAGCGGATCAGCTAGGGAAATCTCTTCTAAATTAATTTGGGTACCCTGATTTTGCCAAATAGCAACCAGGGTATCTTTATTGATGGTTAAGGTCCTGAGCCCTAAAAAATCCATCTTCAGCAGGCCTAAAGCCTCGATGTCTTCCATAGAATACTGGGTAATAGTCTCTTTTTCCGGGGAATGGGCCAGGGGGAGGTAGTTGGTGAGGGGCTCTTCTACAATGACAATCCCCGCCGCATGGGTCGAAGCATGTCGGGGAAAGCCTTCTAATTTGGCCGCAATGGCCCAAAGTTCTTC
>JANQHU010000288.1 GCA_028282485.1 Bacillota bacterium | reverse complement strand
GTAGAGGCCCTTCTCTCCAAAAGCATGCAAGCACTTGCCTTTGGGGTGGTAATCATCATACTCGTAATAAAAAGAGACTCCGTTGCGGTTTGTATGCCGGACTAATAGCTTTTCTTGATAGCCGTAGGTTGTGGGCTGGTTTAACGGATCATAAACCGCCGTTAGGCAGTCTTGGTGATCATATTCATACCGGACTAACAGCCGACTCTCTCCTTGGGGCAGTTGCAAATCCAGTTGCTCAATTAAACCATTTTGGCCAGTAACTACGATTTTGCGGCCACTACTCTCTTGAATTTCCTGGAGACCGTTGTCGTCCCGCAGGTAGCGCAGGTTGTTACCTCCAGGGTCGGTAACGGATTCTACCAGTGATTCCCCAAAGAGTTCCTCCAGCACAGGAAAACGAAACACCAGCCCCGTTTTAGTGGTTACGGTATAATAACCCTCTTCCTTATCAAGGAGCCCACCGTCCACCGCCTCTAACATCGGTCCCTCCCGCGGCGGGAAATCAAAATACGCGGGGGCTCCCTGGCCATCGTAAAAAATAACGCTGCCATTTTTTCTAAATTCCAGCCGAGCGTCCCCAGGGGACTCCCAGCCATAGCCACATAAGCCCCGGCGGCTGCTTTGGGAACCATAATGACGCTGCCAGACCAGAGGGATACGGCCGGGAAGGTGGAAGTCTGTTTGATCCACTACCACCTCCCCAATTACCGCGTCCACGGGTTCGGCCCGCAAGATCTGGCATTTCAAAAAACCTTCTTTCAGATTACGGAACTTTTCTTGGCGGTATCTTTTAAATTTATCCATGACATCCCTTTGCATGGCTTCTTTGAGCTGCTTCAGTTTTTCTTGCACATCCATCTTTCGGGCTACCACTTTTGCCCCGGTTACGAATCTTCCGGAACTGCGGCGGGTTAGTTTGATCATTACTCCCGACTTTTTCATGAGACCCCTCCTTTGCGGCCAAATCTGCCCGCCATAGTCCTTCCCATTTCGAGTAATTAACCTTCTCCGGCGGTAATAATTCCTGCTTGCCTTTGCTTGGTTTCTGCTTCCTTGACGAGACTGATATAGTCTTCGTCATTCAAGGGCGGCTTTTGATCCATTTAACATCGCTCCTTTAAACCTATTCCCCATAGGAAATTAAAATTTGTCCTGACTTTTTCGATCTGAAACAGTTCCGTTTGGTCTTTTTTTTGGCGAATAAATACGGTGAATCTTTCTTTTTTTCGCCACCGCTACTAGATATTTTGTATATTAAACAATATTATACAATAAATTCTGACTATTTTCTCCAATTAATACGATTAAATTTTAAAATATATTTCCTTTTTTGTATATACTTTTTATGTTAAATTTTTGTAAACATTTTTTCAAACTAGAATGAAACGTTTTTAAATACCAATATGTCAATGGCTTTAGATTCCAGTATGGTTTAAATTAAAACGATGAGAGTGCAGAAAAGATTGTATGAACCTCGGAATTCAGTTAAAATAAAACTAATTCGGGGTTCTTATAATGGCTAAAAAAGAGAAGAGCAAATTAAAAAAATTAATTGAAGAATTGGAAATTTGGCTTGAAGTGAGTGAATCTTCAAAGTATTGACTTTCAGTACTTAATGGGTTGAAAAATTGAGGAGTTGAAGATATTTTTATAGCAAGTATCGGCTGTCTTTCAGGATTTGAAGAAGCGATAAATGACGCTTCTCCCAAAACCAAAGTGCGGCGGTGTATCATTCACCAGATTAGGGGTTGTGGGAGCATCGCTGTCATTAGGCCTAATACTTTGAAATATAAGGATTTAAACGGGATAGAATCTTTAATTTCTGATTTAATTCTACAATTACTAATACTAAGTTATATGGCCGAAGATGAACGTCTCAGAATAAGAGAAAGCCAAAAGGAAGGTATTAAAGCGGCTATTGATAAAGGAACTAATTTGGTAGGAAAAAAATTGAAATTACTGAAAGTTTTAAATCAGTTTATACTGATTGGAAGCAAAATAAAATAACAGCTGTAACAGCAATGAAAATAGTCGGTATGAAAAGTAATACTTTTTATAGAAGGGTTAAGGAATATGAAACAAATATTTAATTTAGTTTTGCTTATTCCAAAATTTGGTTAGCGTACAATTTTTTCCGTTTCGTGAGCAGACCCCTTAATCATAAAAATTCAATGTTTAGTCGGAGCTAATTCTTTTAAAACAGCCCGCTCCAGACCTGTTGCTTGAGCTACTTTTTCTATTTCCATTCCTAGTTCTAACATTTTTCGGGCTATTTCTTTTTGAGCTTTAAGTTCGCCTTCGACTATACCTTCAATCTTACCTTCAATCTTACCTTCAATTCTACCTTCAATCCTACCTTTAGCCTCCGCAGCATTGATCATACTTACTTTTTCTCGCAACGCATCTTCTCGGGCTTCATATAGGGCAATCTCTTTTTCGTCGCTACTTAATATTTCCAACCGGGTTTCGGCTTGCCTGATGGCGTTATCCATGTTGACCAACTCCTCTACTTCTGCTTCTGATAAATTGGTGTCAAAAAATTTTAACCACCGATGTAAGGCGTTTCCTCGCAAATCTTTCTCTTGGTATCTCTTGAATTTTTTCACTTCGATAAAATGCATTTCAAAAATATCTGTTAACATATAGTCTTTGGCGGTATCTTCCCACAAATGAAAGGTGGTATGGAATTTATCCAAGTCAATAAAGTCAAAATCTAAAATATTTATGGTAATTACTTTGGCTAGTTTAGTATAGTCCTCGCCTTGTTTGATAGCCCGAGAAAAAAGCCTGGCTAAATAAAAAGCACTTCTTTGATCCATATTATTTTGGTTTAATAATTGCACCTCTATGTTAATCTGCATTCCGTCGGCTGTTTTCGCTAAAATATCCAAACGGCTCATTTTATCATCAATCATCTTTTTAGTCAGCTCTTTATTTTCAATGATTTCTAACGTCGTTAATTTGCAGCAATCGTCTTTATTTAAAATTGCATTCAAGATGGCAATTAAATTATCTTTACTCTCTTCTTCGCCAAATAAGCGTTTGAAGAAATAATCATTTAAGGGATTTAACCGTTTCATTCATTGCCTCCGGGTTTTAGTAGGAACTATTAATAAATTGGTTCTCTATTTATATTATAACGAAAAAATCGGATTGGTAAAAGTAGTTTTTTTAGATGTTTGGGTGAAATGTTGTTAAGAGTAATTTTATTATTATAATAAAGTTATGGCTCAACACCAAAATGTGTGCTTGACAAATAATTAAAAGCCTTAAAAGTTTAAAAGATGAACATTACATTCGATCGATTATGATTCTGTTAAGATAATTTTTTCTATTTTTGATAAAATAACAACGTCGCTGTAATGCTTTGATTTTATTATTTTTACCTTCAACAGAAGCA
>JANQHU010000282.1 GCA_028282485.1 Bacillota bacterium | reverse complement strand
AATACTCTTATTTTTACAGGTTAAATAAGAAGGCGCGATTTTTTATTTTAGGTGTCACTTTCGTGATATTATTTTTCTATAAGTAATTAATATAATCCGAATATTGCCGTGCTTAAAAATTTGAACAATATTCCCATTATAATAAAATCAGTTTCATACCCTCATTATCCCACATCGTGGCCATTTTTTATTTTTTCGCGGCTGAAAAATCTTGAATAAATTAAAAACTTTCAATATATTTAAACGCAGAGAACTGCAGAGCTAAATCCCAAATTCCACTTAAATCGATTTTTTTTATCTTTTAATAAGATCCAAATAAATTAGGAATGACCGCAACTGGTATATTTTTTCTAGGGTGCTCGTACACTCACTAATCGTTAACGAAATAATAAGGTTTTCCTCTCACGCACCAATGGGAGTTTTATGACAATTGCGTAAGTCTTGTTAATGTTCTCTTTCTCACAAAGACAATTTATATAACACGGGATTTTTCTCAATAAAAATACTGCTTTTTTATTTTTTAAGTATTTTTAAATACTATTATTTTTACAGGTTAAAAAGAAGGCGCGATTTTTTATTTAAGTGTCGCTTTCGTGATATTATTTTTCTAGAGGTAATTAATATAATCGGAATATGGCCGTTTTTAAAAATTTTAGCAATATTCCCATTATGAGAAAATCAGCTTCATACCCTTATTATCTCATGTTGCGCACATTTTTAATTTTTTTTCTCTCCAAAACTTTAAAAAACTCAGATTTTTTCAAAATTAAAGAAAAAACCGCAAAGACGCAGAGTACGCAGAGGAAAGAATTTTAGAGCGGGAAGGGATTAAGAAAAGACTTGAAAAATTCAGCAAGGGTCAAAAACCGCCCAATGAATAGGCAAAATTGATTTCAATGCCCCATGCCCAATGCCCAATGCCCAATTCCCAATTCCCAATGCCCCATGCCCAATTCCCTATTTACTAAAAACCCGATAATAGAACCAAGTACTCAATTCCTTAATCGGAAAAAAGATATAAGTCAAAGGATTAACAGTAACGATAATATTCCTAAAATCCCTACGAGCTAAAAATACAATCCCCTTGGCAACTTGTGCTGCTGACATCACTCCATAAGGATTCAATTGACTTTTAAAAGGCCCCAAAATTAACTTCCGCACAGTACAAGGAGAATCCAACCGTTTTAAAGTAATAATATTCCCCAAAGTTCTTTTACTCAACTCATACAACGGACTCAAAGCTGGTGACACCTCCGCTTCCGAGGTATTTATCCAAATTTCCTTAGTCGCTTTCGCATCTGCTCCCGTAACAGTTGAGAAAAACACATCCATTAATCTCACCGCCGAAAACGCATTTATTTCAAAGGATTTATCTATATCCTCCGGCGTACGACTACCATGAACATTCACGCCGTGGTTAATAATTAAAATATCCACCTTTTGTAAACGCGATCGCAATTCTTCTTCTTTTCCCGACTCCCAAGCCATTACCTTTAATTTGGGTTGTTCGGCAATTTTTTCGGGATTAGTAGTTAATGCTATCACCTTAGCGTTCTTGGCGATTAGTTCGGCTGTTAAAGCTTGTCCCAAACTACCGCTAGCTCCGGTTAGAGCAATAGTTTTACCTTTTACAGAAAGTGCGGTTCCCAAAACTTTATCTACCAAAGGAAATACACCACTATAATAAGCATTTACGTCGTCAAAATGATGCCGCCAATGATAAGTACGATTCACCCACCATACACTAGGAATCGTTACCAAATCCCCCGGCTTATGAGTATAGTCGGTTTCAACTTTGCCTAGAAAATACCTTAAAGATGCTCCATAAAGAAAAGTCGCCGCATAAAGTACCCCCAACCACAAACCTATCGGATGAAAAATAGTGGCGATCGCACTCAACACGACTAAAAGTAAAATAGATTCAACAATATCGTGATAAAGCTGGGAATCTTTATAAGCTTCTAAAGAAATTATCGATAAATCCCGCTTGTACACTTGATGATGTTTGTTATGCCATGGTGCAAGCCATTTCACGTGATGACAAGCAGCGTGATAGCTATCTCTAACCACCTCAGCAATCAATATTGAGAGAAATCCCCAAACGGCAAACTGTAAAACA
>JANQHU010000276.1 GCA_028282485.1 Bacillota bacterium | reverse complement strand
TCTTCCAATTAGGATGATTTAAGGCTTCTGACAAAGTAACCTGCTCCAGTTCTTCCGGCTGTAATTGCCGAAAAGGCCCCCCCGAAGCAGTTAAGATGATTTTACCAATCTCCTCGGTATGATAACCGGCTAGACATTGAAAAATAGCACTATGTTCACTATCTACCGGCAAAATCTGCTTCTTTTGGGCTTGCCGCCGTACCGCTGCCATAATAATTGCCCCGGCAGTGACTAGAGTTTCTTTATTGGCTAAAGCAATCTGTTTCCCCGCCTGAATGGCTGCTAAAGTAGGCCTAATCCCTACGGAACCAACTAAAGCAGTTAACAAAATCTCTACTTCCGGCAGCACGGCCAATTCCAGCAGTCCGGCTACCTCTACCGCAATGGGGAGATCTAACCCTGATAAGAGCTGCTGTAAAGGAGCCACTAGCTCCGGCTTTTCAATTACTAAGAGCCGCGGGCGAAATTCCAAAGCCTGTTGGGCTAACAACTCAATATTTGATCCGGCAGCTAAAGCTACTACTTCAAAATGCTCGGGAAACTCCCGCACTACTTCTAAGGCCTGACGCCCAATCGATCCCGTGGAACCTAAAATCCCCAATCTTGTTTGCACCAAAACTATTCCTTTCTCTCTTGCAAAGATTTAAGAAGCCGTTATTTTACGGTCACTAGGTTCAATTATTACTAATAAAAGCCGATGGAGACTTCGTAAAAAGATAATCATGATCGGACCCACTAAAACACCTACAAAACCGAACAGATTTAAATTTATGTAAAAAAGTCCGATGGCTAATAATTGATGAACTTCCATGCTTTCACCTACTAGCTTAAATTCGACCAACTGGCGAATCAGCAAGATGCCAAAATAAACAATTAAAATACCGACAACTAAATTATAGCGGTGAAATAATAAATAGACAAGGGCTAAGGGTAAAAATACTAATCCAGAACCTAATACAGGGATAAAATCAAGCATTCCCGCCAATAACCCATAGGTCAACGCTCCTTCAAGCCGCATCACTGAAAAAAAAATAACTGACAGACTACCCGTTAGTAAACTTAAAAAACATTCCGCCCGAACAAAAGAAGCGAGGGAAGTTATTAACTGGTTTTTTAAAGTTTGATAAGGATTTTTAAATTTTTCCGGTAAATAACTTAAGACTACCGCATTAAAGCGCACCCGGTCGCGACTAAAAAAAAAGGCGGAAATACCTCCTAAGATAATCGTAAATAAAATTTGCGGTAAAACGGCTAACAGGTAACTTGTTCCATTAATAAAAAAACGCAGCACTCGGTTGACAGTTTCCGGATTGATTAAATCCCGCCATTGGAGACTATAATAGGGAAATAAACGTTTTAAATTGGCATTCAGTAAAGTATTTATTTCCGTAATCCGATCAAAAAGTAGCGGCATTTGGGGTAATAAGCGCCGGGTTTCATGATAAAAAGTGGTTATGATAAAGATCGCGATTAAGACCCCGCTGGCTACAATAACTAAAAAAATTAGGCTAATAGCTACCGAACGCCGCAGGGAAAACGAACGTTCGGCAAAACTGATTAATGGTTCGCTGAGCAGAGAAAATATAATCCCTAACAGAAAAGGCGCCATTAAAGAAAATAAAAATTTCATCCCAAAAATAAAGATTAAACAAAAGAGCAATAAAATCAGCAGCACTTTTAAATTTTTAGTCACCGCAAAACTTCCCCACTATCAGTATTTATTAAGCTTGTTGACGTCATAGTGGTTTTTTCTTTAATTAAAGGAGAAACATCTGTACATAATAATAGACAACTGGAGCAGCAAATAAAAGACTGTCAAAACGATCCAGAACTCCGCCATGACCGGGTAAAAAGAACCCCGAATCTTTTACCGCAGCATTTCTTTTGATGATTGATTCCACTAAGTCGCCAAACTGTCCTGCTACTGAGACTAACAACCCTAAAAAAAACATTGGTAAGAGCGGTTTTTGCCAATAATAACTCAAAATAACAGCCATCAGAGTTCCACCGATAATTCCTCCAACAGAGCCTTCAATGGTTTTTTTAGGACTAATACTCGGACATAGTTTATGCTTGCCGAAAGCTCGCCCGGTAAAATAAGCCAAACTATCATTAACCCAGATCACAAAAAAAATAAAGAGTACATAGTTAAGGCCATCTACTCCAGGTAAGAATCTCAGTAATAAAATATATGCAAACATTAGTCCGATATAGACCGTTCCTAAAAAATTAGCAGCAGCATTAACGAGACCATTAACTCGTTCTTTCTTTAATAGAGCTCTCCCAAAACTGACAAAAAAACTAATGACAATAATCAGCAAAAGAACCTGTTCCGCTAAAGGAAAAATTCTAAAAACATCTACTTCCGTGCGACTTAATAAAATATGGATTGTCATAATCATCGTTAACGAAAGAGCCAGCATGGTTCCTACTCGGGGTGAAATCGCTTGTTTTTTTAGTAAATTGGCATATTCCAAACTAGCCATAGTTACTAAAAAACCAATTAGTAAAGAAAAAGCATAAAATTGGTTTCCTAAAAAAACTATCCCCAGTAATAAGGCTCCGCCAACTACTCCTGAGATTAATCTTTTTACCATTACCCAGGCTGTCCCCCTTTATTAATGCCGCCAAACCGCCGTTCTCTTTTAGCAAACCATTCAAAAGCTTTTATCATTTCTTTTGGGCCAAATTCCGGCCAATATAACTCCGAAAAATAAAAGTCAGTATAGGCCATTTGCCAAACTAAAAAATTACTAATACGCCATTCCCCACCGGGGCGGATTAACAGGTCCGGTTCGGCTTGTCCGGCGGTAAAAATATTGGCCGAAATCATTTCTTCATCAATAGCATTAATATCGATAGTGCCGCTTTGCACACCCTGGGCAATCTTTTTCACAGCTGTGGCGATCTCACTGCGGCCACCGTAATTCAAGGCTAAATTTAATGTTAAGCGGGTGTTTTGGGCCGTAATTCGCTCACTCTCCTCGAGCTGCCGCACCAAAGCGGGGCTTAAATCATCTTTGAGCCCGATAATTTTAATTCGCACTTGATTCTTGTGTAGTTTGGGGGTTTCTCGAGACATTACTTCTTGAAAAAGACGCATTAAAACATTGACCTCTTCTTGAGGGCGGCGCCAATTTTCCGTAGAAAAAGCATAAAGGGTTAGATAGCTAACCCCTGTTTCTAAACAAACTTCCACGGCATCCCGCACCCGATCTACTCCGACACTATGCCCATAAGTACGAGGCATCCCCTTTTTTTGGGCCCAGCGGCCGTTACCATCCATAATAATCGCCACATGTTGCGGTACTGTAGTTAATGAAGCTTTGGGCGCTTTACCTTCATTCTTTTTCTTTGTCCACCAACTCATCTGGTCCTCACTTAAACTTCCATAATCTCTTTTTCTTTATGGTCTAATAATTTTTCAATTTCAGCCACATATTTATCGGTAATCTTCTGCACTTCTTCCATTCTCTTTTTCAATTCGTCTTCCGTCAGATCCCCGTTCTTTTGTAAGGTTTTAAGTTTATCATTACCATCCCGGCGCAAGTTGCGGATCACTATTTTTTGTTCTTCCGCTTCTTTTTTGACAAGCTTCACTAATTCTTTACGTCTTTCTTCAGTTAATTGGGGCAGTGGTAAACGCAGCACCGAGCCATCATTAATGGGATTTAGGCCGAGATCCGATTTTTGAATGGCTTTCTCGATCTGACTTAAAATCGACTTATCCCAAGGTTGAATTACCAACATTCTCGGTTCCGGAACCGTGATACTAGCTACTTGATTAACCGGAGTAGGATTGCCATAATAATCAACCATTACTCGGTCAAGTAAATTAGTATTAGCTCTCCCGGTGCGCACTGCTTGAAACTCCCTTTTAGCAGCTTCGATAGCTTTTTGCATATGTGATTCGGTATCTTTTAAAAGTTCTTTCACCATTATTTTGCTCCCTCCCTAACAAATGTTCCCACCTTTTCACCCATTACGATACGTTTAATATTCCCAACTTCATTAAGATTAAAAACGACAATCGGAATTCTATTTTCCATACATACAGAAGTGGCGGTGGAGTCCATTACCTTTAAACGCTGTTGCAGCACTTCCATAAATTCTAAATTTTCGAACCTGACGGCCTCGGGATCAACTTTTGGGTCAGCACTATAGACTCCATCCACCTTTTTGGCCATTAAGACAATTTCGGCCTCGATTTCCGCTGCCCTAAGGGCCGCGGCCGTATCCGTGGAAAAATAAGGATTACCAGTTCCGGCAGCAAAGATCACAATCCTGCCTTTTTCCAAATGTCGGTTGGCTTTTCTTTTGATATAGGGCTCTGCGATCTGCCGCATTTCAATGGCTGCTTGAACCCTGGTCTCGATGCCTTGTTTCTCAAATCCGTCTTGCAAAGCTAAGGAATTAATTACAGTGGCCAGCATTCCCATATAATCAGCGGTGGAACGGTCAAAGCCAGCATGACTCCCCACCGCTCCCCGCCAAAAATTACCGCCACCAACAACTACCGCCACCTGGACCCCTAGATCGATAACCTCTTTAGTCTGCTTGGCAATCAAGTTGATGACTTCTTGATCAATTCCAAAGCCTTTTTCTCCAGCTAAAGCCTCGCCACTTAGTTTCAAGATTATTCTTTTATACTTCAAAGCATTCATCTACTTCCCTAACCTCCATCAAGATCATCAATCATCCTTTTAAAAAAGGAACACAACAACGGCCTTGAGTGTTCCTAAAAAATCTAATTGTTTATTTGTGACATGACTTCGTTAACAAAATCATCTTGTTTCTTCTCTAATCCTTCACCCTTTTCAAAACGGACAAATCGAACAATCTGGAGGACCTCTCCATCTAACTTTCCACTAACTTCTTGCAATAATTTGGTAACTGTTTTATCAGTATCTTTAATAAAAATTTGTTCGGTTAAACAGATTTCTTTATAAAATTTTTCTAAGCGACCAGTCATAATTTTTTCGGCAATGGCTTCTGGTTTGCCTTCATTCATGGCTTGGGCCTTATAAATTGTTTTTTCGCCTTCCAAAACTTCGCTAGGAACTTCGTTACGGTTGGTATATTCCGGTTTGGCTGCTGCCACTTGCATAGCCAAATCGCGCATTAAAGAGCCAAATTCAGCACTATTAGCAGTTTCTGCCTTTTGATAAGCAGCTTCCACTAAAACCCCAATCTTCCCTCCCATGTGAATATAAGAGTCAACTTGACCATTCGCGGCGGCAAAACGCACAAAGCGTCGCACAGTCATGTTTTCTCCGATAGTAGCCACCAACGCGGTTAAGACTTCACTTACTTTTTTGCCTTCACTCAATTCCAAGGCTCCTAGGGCTGCCACATCCGCCGGATTTTGGACAGCAATCAACTGGGAAGTCTCTTGCACAAATTTTTGAAAATCAGGGTTTTTAGCGACAAAATCAGTTTCACAGTTTACTTCCAATAAAACACCTACTTTTTTATCGCTGCTCAAATAAGCATGCACCATCCCTTCAGCGGCAACTCTACCCGATTTTTTCGCCGCGGCGGCCAAGCCTTTCTCGCGTAAGAATTCCACCGCTTTTTCCATATCGCCAGCGGTTTGGGCCAAGGCCTTCTTACAATCCATCATTCCCGCTCCGGTTCTTTCTCGTAACTCTTTTACTACAGCCGCAGTTATCTCTGCCATTTGTTTCTATTCCTCCTTAACAAAATTTAAGTAGCTTTATCTATTAAATTTAAAAACTTTACTACCATGATGCACTGGAATTCAATCTAGAACCTACTATATACAAATGAGGGTAAATTAGGTCTACCCTAACACCCTCATCATGGTTATAGCTAAACCTAATAATTACTCAGCCTCATTAGTTAATTCAATTCCCACCAGCTCTTCGCCGCCTTCTCCTTCGCTGGCTGCTTCATTAGCAGCCTTTTCGGCCGCTGCTGCTTCCGCCGCTTCCGCCTCGGCTTTCAACTGTTCTCCCTGCCGCGCTTCAATAACCGCATCGGCCACTTTACCGGCAATCAATTTGACGGCGCGAATCGCATCATCATTGCCCGGAATGACGTAATCAATCTCATCCGGATCACAGTTAGTATCCACAATCCCAATAATCGGAATTCCTTAATTGTGAGCTTCTTGGACTGCATTATGCTCTTTCCGGGGATCAACGATAAAAATCGCTCCCGGTAATTTATGCATATTTCGAATTCCGGACAAAAATTTATCCAGATGTTCTTGCTCTTTTTTTAATTTTAAAACCTCTTTTTTCGGCAAAGAATCCATGGTGCCGTCTTGTTCCATTTGCTCTAACTTCCGGAGCCGATCTACTCGGGTCCGAATGGTGCGGAAGTTAGTCAGGGTTCCCCCCCACCACCGCTCGGAAATATAAAACATGCCACAACGCTCTGCTTCTTCCTTAATAGCATCCTGGGCTTGCTTTTTAGTTCCCACAAACAGAATTGCTTCCCCGTCCTCAATAACAGATCGGGCAAAATTATAAGCCTCATCAACCTTCTTAACAGTTTTTTGCAGATCGATAATATAAATACCGTTCCGCTCGGTGAAGATGTATTGTTTCATCTTCGGATTCCATCTACGTGTTTGGTGACCAAAATGTACGCCTGCTTCCAATAATTGTTTCATTGAAATTACAGCCATAGCAGCCACCTCCTTTCTTGGTTTTTTCCGCCGCTTTTTTCTCACTAATGACAGACCGGAGAACCGGACCCCTGCCAAAAATCCAAAAGCGTGTGTATTTATTTACACCAGGACCAATTATAACATAATATTTCACAATTGAAAAGAATTTTTTTACTTTTCTTGATTATTATCTGAACCGTTTATGATATTGTCTTATTAAACCGTTTAGGATTTTGTCCTAATAAGGATAACCTTATCGAAGAAAAATAAAACGATGAGGTGA
>JANQHU010000270.1 GCA_028282485.1 Bacillota bacterium | reverse complement strand
GGGTTATTTAATTGATACCCAAAAGAATGCCTTAAGGCACGTGCGCCAGATTGTTACTTATTTAACCGGTGAATTTATGCCTTTAGATACGGCCACCCGGCGTAATTTAGAATTAACGCGCACTTTGCGGGGGGGAGATTTACAAGGAAGCCTTTTATGGGTTTTAGATTTCACCGTTACCGCCATGGGGGGCCGGGTTTTACGCTCTTGGATCGAACAACCCTTAGCCCGAAAAGAGGCGATTGGAGAACGCCAAGCCGCCTTAACGGATCTCACTGCCAATACGGAGGCCCGCACGGCCTTACAAGATAAATTAGGCGGAACTTATGATTTACAGCGGATTATTAGTAAAATTTCTAGCGGTTCCGCCAATGCCCGGGATTTATTAGCTTTAAAAAAGACTTTGATGATGATTCCGGAAATAACCGAGTGGTTGCACCCCTTCACGGCGCAGCGGTTGCTGTTTTTAAAAAACAATTTAAATCCTTTAACAGCAGTAGCTGAATTATTAGAAGAAGCCATTAAAGCCGAACCACCCGTTAGCATTAAAGAAGGCGGGATGATCAAACAGGATTTTAATGAAGAGTTAAAAAAATTTTTAACCGCTAGTAGTGAAGGGAAACGATGGGTGGCCGAGCTTGAGCAGCGGGAAAAAGAACGAACTGGAATAAAATCCTTAAAAATTGGTTATAATCATGTTTTCGGATATTATCTTGAAGTCTCGAAGACTAATTTAAATTTAATCCCGGAGGATTATATTCGCAAACAAACCCTAGCTAATGGAGAACGTTTTATTAACCAAACTTTAAAAGAATACGAAGCAATTATTCTCAATGCCCATGACAAGAGTATTGCCTTAGAATACCAGCTTTTTAACGAGCTGAAAGACTCGGTTTTAAAAAATATTGATGCTTTACAAGAAAATGCCGCAATTCTTGCGGAATTAGATGCCTTGCTCTCTTTGGGAGAGGCAGCGGTGCGTTACCATTATGTTTGCCCGGAGATAAACGAAGCCGGTAATTTACAAATAACCGAAGGGCGGCATCCGGTCGTCGAAAAAATGTTAGAGACTGGGCAATTTGTCCCCAATGAGACGCTCCTCAACGACCAAGAGAGCCGGACCCAGATCATTACCGGCCCCAATATGGCGGGGAAATCCACCTATATGCGGCAAGTTGCTTTAATAGTCTTGATGGCCCACATTGGGAGTTTTGTGCCAGCTCAAGCCGCTACCATCCCCTTGGTGGACCGCATTTTTACCCGAGTGGGGGCTTCGGACGATTTGGCAACAGGACAAAGTACTTTTATGGTGGAGATGAATGAGGTTGCCTATATTTTAAATCATGCCACCAGCAATTCTTTGGTGATTTTAGATGAGATTGGGAGAGGTACTAGTACTTTTGATGGTTTGAGTATTGCCTGGGCGGTAGTGGAGTTTATTAACAATACAGAGTTGATTGGGTGTAAAACCTTGCTGGCTACTCATTATCACGAGTTGACCGAATTAGAAACCTTACTTTATGGAGTCAAAAATTATCATATTGCCGTCCGGCATGATGGGGAAGAAATTATTTTCTTAAGGAAAATTAAACCAGGCATGGCGACCCGCAGTTATGGGATTGAGGTGGCCAAGCTCGCCGGCCTGCCACAAGCAATTACGGAGCGATCCCGGGAGATTTTGCAAAAACTAGAACAAAATGAGTCCCATCATTATCAAGAATTTCAAACTAGCAGTAAAACTCAAGAAGAACAGTTAGCCCTTTTTGCCATTGAAAATGACCGAGTTCAGGAAAAATTAAGCTTACTGGATTTAGAGTCCACTACTCCCTTACAAGCCTTAAATTATTTATATGAATGGCAACAAAAATTTTGTCGCACAACAATAAATGAGTGAACTTGCGCGTAGCAAGAGACGAAAAGAGAGTGAGGTGACAAAAAAGGTGCAGATTCGCCGTTTGGATGAAGTAACAATAAATCAAATAGCGGCCGGAGAAGTGGTGGAAAGACCGGCCTCAGTTGTTAAAGAATTAGTTGAGAATGCCATTGATGCCGGGGCTACTCAGATTGAGGTTGAAATCAAAAATGGGGGCCGACAATTAATCCGGGTGACGGATAATGGGTGTGGCATGGAAAGAGAAGATGCGGTTTTAGCCATTGAGCGGCATACTACCAGTAAAATCAACCAGGCTGATGATCTCTGGCAAATTAAATCCTTGGGATTTCGGGGGGAAGCCCTGCCTTCCATTGCTTCGGTATCCAAATTTGAAATTATTACTAAACCTCATCAACAAGAACACGGTACTTTAGTGGAAGTTATTGGGGGAGTGTTGAAAAAGGTAAAAGATATAGGGGCTTCCAGCGGGACCAGTGTCAAAATTAAGGATTTATTTTATAATACCCCCGCCCGCTTGAAGTATTTAAAGAGCATTCCCACCGAAGCCGGGCATATTAGTGAGATTATTACCCGCTTAGCCATTGGCTATCCGGAGATTAGTTTTCGTTTGAAACACCATCAATATGAATTATTATTTACGCCGGGAAATGGAAATATCAATGATACTCTGGTAGCTATTTTTGGCCAGGAAATCTATCGGGAGCTGCTTCCTTTAAATAGTTTTGATAACGGGTCGGGATTACGGGTTAGTGGTTGGTTTGGCAAACCCTCGGTAGTGAGAACTAATCGTAATTACGAAATCTTTTTTATCAACCGCCGTTTTTTTCAAAGCCGTACTTTAAGTGTCGCCGCTGAAAAGGCTTATCATACTTTACTACCCATTGCCCGTTATCCCTTTATTATTCTGTTTTTAGAAATTGATCCCCGCCGAATTGACGTCAATGCCCATCCTACCAAGTTAGAAGTGCGGTTTGATAAAGAAAATGAGGTCTTTAAAGCAGTATTTCATAATGTACGCCAGTCCTTGAGAGAGCACAATTTAATTGCTGAATGGGTTGATGCCCCCGGGGAGATCACCAATGCTCAGAAGGGAGGGGCGGTTACTCCGGCCCAAAATCAGCATCCTCCGTTGGATAAGCAAGAGGCGGAGATGGGAAAAGAAAAGACTAAAGAATTGGCTCCCACAAACTTGGGATTAAATTATACACGTTTTGAGAATGGCCCAGGCAATACCATGATGGTCAAAGAAGCCATGGCTTGTGAAGTGGGAAAAGAGCATCCTCAAGTTGTTCCTGACCCGGTGACGACTCAGGCTCAGGTAGATAATTACGTTAATAAACCTGAAAATGCTACCCAACAAGAAGTGGAAAAAGAACTTCAGAACAATTGCCAGGATTGTTATGTTTTTCCTAAAGTAGTCAAAGGGATTTATATAATCGTCGAAGACCAGAATGGGCTTTTATTTATTGACCAGCATGCGGCTCACGAACGAATTCTTTATGAAAGATTTATGAAAAAGAGTAAAGAGACATTGGGGACCCAAAAGCTATTAATACCCGAAACCGTTACTTTAAATCATAGTGATTACCGCTTGATTTTAGAACGCTTATCTTTTTTTGCCGGAATTGGTTTTGAGTTAGAAGCTTTTGGGGGGCAAACAATTATTATCCGCGGCGTTCCCATTTCTTTAGTGGATTATAATTATAAACAGGTTTTTCTCGATTTAATTGAGCAGTATAATAGTTTTGAAACCTTTAAAGATCCCAGTGAGATTAAAGAAGCATTTATTATTACCATGGCCTGTCGGACGGCTATTAAGGCTAAGGATAAGTTGAATGTTTTAGAAATGGAAAATTTAATTAAAGATCTCTTTCAATGTGATAATCCCTATACCTGTCCCCACGGACGGCCGACAGTCTTTCGCATGAGCTATGAAGAACTGGCCAAAAAATTTTTAAGACGAGGCCAACGATGATTCCCATTGTCGTAATTAGTGGCCCAACAGCGGTGGGGAAAACCGAGTTTGTTTTATGGCTGAGTCAACAATTACCAGTGGAGATTATTTCGGCGGATTCGGTTCAGATTTATCAAAAAATGGATATCGGTACAGCCAAACCAGATCCGCAACAGTTGGCTTTGGTACCACATCATTTAATAAATCTAGTGCCTCCTGATGAAGATTTTTCGGTAGCAGATTACCAGGCAGAATTTCGAAAAGTGATTACTGGCATTAGGCTAGCCGGTAAGATCCCCGTATTAACAGGAGGTACAGGCTTATATATTCGTTCGGTGTTACAACAATATAATTTTCATACACCTGGTTCTAATCCAGAAATCCGTCAATCTTTAGCAGAATTAGCTGAAAAATATGGCAATATTTATTTACATGAAAGGCTTCAAAAAATTGACGGGGTGGCTGCTGCCAAAATTAGTAGTAATGATTTACGGAGAATGATCAGAGCTCTTGAGGTTTATGAAATTACCGGGATACCCTTTTCCCAGCAGTCCCCAAAAGAGGTTTGGCAAGAGTTTTGGCCGATCTATCTTTTTTTGAATCGGAGACGGGAGGAGCTTTATCTGCGGGCCGAAGCCCGCGTGGATGAAATGATCCAAAGGGGTCTGGTTCAAGAAGTCGAAACTCTATTAAATAAGGGTTATAGCAGTAGTTTGAAATCGTTACAGAGTTTAGGCTATAAACAAATTTGCAATTATTTAGAAGGAAAGTCAAGGCTCGAGGAGGCAATTGCGGTAATTAAAAAAGAAACTAAAAAATATGCCAAAAGGCAGTTAACCTGGTTTCGCCGGGAACCAATTGACTTTTGGGTGAATATTTCCCAGGGAAAACAGGAATTTTATTTGGAAATGTTGAATTATATTGAAGGTAGAATAGAAAAACTGTCGAATAGAAGACGAATAAACTAAGTAAGCAACTTATTTTTGATATTTACATTTTTTGGAGGGGAAAAAGCAATGAATAAACCAGTGATTAATTTGCAAGATGCTTTTTTAAATCAAGTTCGCAAAGAAGCAATTGGCGTTACTATTTATTTAGTAAACGGTTTTCAACTGCGCGGGTTTGTGAAAGGATTTGATAACTTTACGGTAATTTTAGATAGTGATGGAAAACAAGAAATGGTCTATAAACATGCTGTTTCCACAATTATTCCAGCCAAGCCCTTATTAGAGTTCCCGTTAGATAAAAAGGAACAATAGGAAAAAGCTAGTATTTTAAGATAATATTTAAGCAATAAAATGAAATTAAATTTGGTGCGGATGTGATTAGATTTGAAAATTGCTACACTTGGTCCCCAAGGGACATATTCTGGCCAAGCGGCAGTTTTGTTTGCAAAACGAATGGGGATTGCCTCTGATGAATTTGAGATATGTTTTACTTCAGTACTAAGTTCTTTACGGATGGTGCGTGATTTAAAAGTTGATTATGCTTTAGTACCAATTGAAAATATGATTGATGGTCTGATTGGTTCGACCTTTGATGCTTTAATTGAATATCATGATTTTGTCAAAGTCTGTGATGAGATCCATTTACCCATTTCCCATGTCCTGGCGGCTAGTCCCCAGGCCCAGTGGCAAAATCTTCAAAAGATTTATTCTCATCCGTCAGCCTTAAATCAGTGTCAAAATCGGCTTGAAGAGTTATTTCCTCATGTGGAAGTTGTTGCGGTAGCATCAACCGCAGAGGCGGCAGAAAAAATATTAATGGACTCCGAAGGTTCTTCGGCAGCGATTTGTAGCGAATTAATGGCCCGAAATAATCAGCTCCAAGTTTATCATGCCAGTATTCAGGATTATGAATATAATGAAACTCGTTTTTTAGTATGTGCTCTTACAGATGGTCAGCCGACCATTAATGATCGTACCTTACTAGCAATTCGTTATGGACAGAATAAACCGGGGCAACTCTTTCAAACTACTAAATATTTAGCTGATTATCATATTGACTTAACCTGTGTCCAATCGCGGCCTTATAAAATTAAACCTCAGGAATATGTTTTGATTTATGAGTTAGTGGGTCATCGTTCGGAAGAAGGGATCGAAGCCGCTTTAAAGCAGATTGAATTACAAATCCGACTTACCAATGGATGGAAAAAAATATTAGGGAGCTTTCCTAAAAGAGAGAAAGAGGTTGTTGATGCCGCTGTTACTGGAAGTGTTAAATAACATTGAGCGACTTGAAGGTGAGCTGGAAGCGGAGTTTAAAGAAATTGACAAAGTTAGTTTATTAAATCAAGCGAAAGTACTCGAGGCTTTCCAACAAGAAAAAGTCGGAATGCAGCATTTTCACGCCACCAGTGGTTATGGGTATCATGATCTGGGTCGGGAAACTTTGGAGAAAATTTTTGCCCGGGTTTTTCGAGGGGAGGCAGCCCTAGTGCGGCAGCAGATCGTTTCCGGGACTCACGCGATTGCTTGTGCTATTTTAGGAAATCTGAGCATTAATGATGAACTGATCATTGCCTCCGGATATCCTTACGAAACGCTAATGGAAGTTTTGGGAATAACAACGGCAGGTTATGAATTCGTAAGTGATACAGCGGGTTTTAAAATTAGAATAATCCCTTTGAAAGATGATGACTCCATTGATCAGAACTCTTTGCAGGATTCACTAACAGAAAAAACTAAAATGGTAATGCTGCAGCGTTCCTGCGGGTATTCCCAGCGGGCTTCCTTATCGATTGCGGCTATGGAAAAAGCAATTAAAGGAATCAAACAAGTTAATCCGGAAATAGCAGTCTTCGTTGATAATTGTTATGGAGAATTTGTCGAATTAGCAGAACCGACCGAGGTGGGAGCCGATTTGATTGCGGGTTCTCTGATCAAGAATCCCGGCGGCTGTTTAATCCCCACCGGCGGATATATCGTTGGTCAAGAAAAACTAGTCCAAAAAGCGGCGGAACGGCTTTATGCTCCCAAAATTGGTGGTGAAATTGGACCTTCTTTGCTTGATTTAAGGATTTTTTATCAAGGATTTTTTGAAGCCCCCCATCGGGTCGGGGAAATGCTTAAAGGAGCGGTTTTAGCCGCCCAAATTTTTAGTAAAAATGGTTATCAGGTTTCCCCTATACCTGAAGAATCGCGCACCGACATTATTCAAAGAATAACCCTTAATTCCGAGCAGGAGTTAATTGATTTTTGTCGGATTATTCAGAGTGTCTCTCCAGTCGAAGCTAATCTGTTACCGGAGCCTGCCCCAATGCCCGGTTACAAGGAGCGGGTTATTATGGGGGGCGGTACCTTTGTTGCCGGTTCGACCAGTGAATTTTCTGCTGATGCACCTTTAACTCCACCGTATACTATTTTTTTACAAGGTGGCTTATCTTATACCCATATTAAGCTTAGTTTAGTTAAAGTTTTCCAAAAAAAAATAGCAAAATAAAGCAGGAATAATAATATTTAGTTCGAAAAATTAACACACTATTTTTATATTAGTTGCTGCTGTTATTAATGGGGCAATATTATTTTTATTAAAGAATTAATTGGTAGGGAGCATAATTTTTATGAATGACATGATTGAATTGTTTATTAAAGTAATTATGGGCGGTATTTTAGCTTGGTGGTTAAATAATGATGCCCGAGGTAGAGATTATTCTGCTTGGATTTTATGGACGATGATCCCGATTACAGCCCTTTTTGCCCCAACCCTAGTGGGAACAATGATTTACCTGGTTCTTATAATCATAATTTATTTGATTATGAGACCCAAAGGGGCTTTATTACCCTGCCCGCGTTGCAATAAAAAGATTCATGAAATTCTCACAATTTGTCCTTTTTGTAATAAAGATTCTAAAGGAGAATGTCTTAATTGTCACGAACCAGTTTCCTGGGATGCAGAAAGATGTCCTTACTGTAAATCCAAAGAACTTACTTCGAAGCCGCAATAACAGTCTAGTTATTATTTCTAAGGAGGCTGAAAGTAATGGGTTTACATTCACAGCAAATAAATAATTTAATTGAGTTTCTAGATCGAATTGAACATAATGCTACTTTGTTAGAAATTGAAAAAGAAGAGAAAACTGAGACTATTGAGACCCTAAGAACGGAATTAATTGAAGTCTTAAAAATTGCATTTGCCGAAGGAGACCGCTCGGTGCGCCGAAGTGCCATCTATGGTCTTAGTAAGATTGGGGTTGATAAATCCTTAGATTTTTTTATTGCTGCCCTCAAAGATGGTGACGAACATGTGCGGGGTTGGGCGGCGGAAGCCTTAGGAAAGCTCAAAGATACTCGGGCCATTCCAGCCTTAATTAATGCCTTAGCGGATGAAAATCACTATGTCTGTTTTAACATAGCGGTAGCCTTAAGGCAATTTGATGCTGATCTGGTAACTACATATTTACTTCATTCCTTAAAGGATAATAATAAAGTTTTACGGCGTCGCATTTGTAAATTGCTAGGTGAAATTGGCGACCAAGATGTCAGTAAGGTCTTAATAACCTATCTTAAAGATGAAGATTCTTTCGTTAGATATGAAGTAACGGAAGCTTTACGAAAAATAAAAAGCCTGGATTCGGTAATGCCTTTGATCTCGGCTTTGCATGATCCTAACCAAGATGTCCAAGCGGTGGCAATCATGGCTTTAGGTAGTTTTGGTGATAAAAGGGCTATTGAACCCTTGATAACGCTAATGATTGAACAGCGCAATCAACGGCACGCCTGTATTGAAGCCTTACGTAATATCTGCGGTGAAGAGAACTTAGATTTTCTTTTTGATCTGATTCGCCAATGTCGCAAGTTGATTTCCGAAACAGCCCTTTCCATTGAGGATAATATCTAAGGTATTTATAAATTAAGAACAAGTAATAAACAGGAAAATTTTGGAGAAATTTTGATGACCAAAAAGAGATTAAATATTCTATTAACTAATGATGATGGTTTTAATGCCGAAGGAATCCAAGCATTATACCGGGAAATCCAAAAAATAGCAACGGTTTCTATTGTAGCCCCTGATCGGGAGCGAAGTGCTGTCGGACATGGAATTACCATGCATTCACCCCTACGGGTAACGCCCGTATCTTTAGAAACCGAAAAACACTGGCAGGTTGATGGCACCCCCTCAGATTGTGTTAAAATTGGGGTGGAAAAATTATTACCGAATAAACCGGATTTAGTTTTATCGGGAATCAATTGCGGGCCCAATCTTGGCAATGATGTCTTGTACTCAGGGACGGTATCAGCGGCCATCGAAGGTTTTTTTTGCACCATTCCCAGCATTGCTTTTTCCTTAACCGGTTTTTGCCAACTTAATTACACCCCGGTAGTGCAATATATTGGGGCTAATCTGTTCGAACTATGGGAACTGGCTAAAAAAGCGATATTAAATATTAATTTTCCGGTAGTTGATTCTTATCAGGATTTTAAAGGGGTGCGGTTAACCAAGTTAGGGCAAAGACTTTACGAAAATGTTTTTGAAGAAAGAAAAGATCCCCGCGGCCGTTCCTACTACTGGATGGGAGGAGAGCCGGTTATTTTTGAACAAGATCATGATTCGGATATTGCGGCGGTTGAAAAGGGTTATATCTCAATTACGCCTATCAAATCAGATCTCACTGATTTAGTTTTTTTAAAAGATTTGTCAAACAGTTTTTTGGGTAAGATATAGTAAAGGGCAGGATTTTATTACTTGAAAGCGAATATAATATAATAAAGTATTTAAGCGGAAGTTTTTTAAAATTAAATAACAAGGGAGTGGTTGTCTATGATTCCTGTAAGACAAGAAGAGCTGGTAAAGGCTTTAAAGGGATTTAAGGGATTGGCCAAACAAGAGATGTTGTTAGATAATAAAGTGACTCCCGACCCCATAATTCGCAAAATACACGCAGAAGCGCGCCGTGAAACTTACATCAGACTGATGGATCTTGTTGAAAGTAGCGGAATCGAAAATGCGTGTATTTTTGCTTATAATGAGTATCTGCGAATTCCGGAAAGCGATCAGCGTAATAATGATCCGAAAGCTAGCGGACATAGTCAGGCTTATGAAATGTTTTTTGAAATTTTGGGAATTTTACCGGAAAAATTACAAGAAGCAAAGATAAAAAAATTAAGTATAGATCAAGTCTTGTTAACTAATCGAATTAGTCATGAAAGAGAATATCAAGAGCATAATGCTTTAATTTAAATAGATTTTAATTTATAAAAAAACCAACATCTACCCTTGAAGAAAGGTGATGTTGGTTTTTTTACTTAAAGGCAATTTTTTAATAACGCCGGATTAGGCTAACTACTTTACCTAAAATCTGCACATTTTGGCTGTAAATAGGTTGATAAAAGTCGTTTTCCGGTTGTAAGCGAACCCGGTCTTTTTCTTTATAAAAACGTTTTACCGTAGCTTCTTCTTCTAATAAAGCCACCACAATATCCCCGTTTAAAACAGATGCTTGATTATTAACCAAGACTAAGTCGCCATTCCAAATACCAGCATTAAGCATACTGTCTCCTCGTACTTTCAGAATAAAAACATTTTCAGAACGAGTAAAATCAAGAGAGAGAGGCAGGTAATCTTCAATATTTTGTTCTGCCAAAATAGGATTACCAGCGGTTACTGTGCCGAGGATGGGAACATTAATCATCGTAGTTTCGGTTGGGTGATTAGAATTAAAGGAAGCGTGACCTTCGCTGGGATTATTATATAATACTTCAATTGCCCGGGGCTTAGTCTGATCACGCCTGATGTATCCTAATTTTTCTAATTTAGCTAAATGGGCGTGAACTGTGGAACTGGAGCTGAGGCCGACTGCTTCACCTATTTCTCGAACGGAGGGCGGATAACCTTTTTGCTGTACTTCTAAATTAATGAAGTTTAAGATTTTAACTTGCCGTTCTGATAATTCATTCATTTGATAATAACTCCTTGTTTGCTAGATTATTAATTTTATTATAACATTAATTATGAAAAAAAACAAACATTTGTTCGTGTAAAATAAATAGTATAAAAGAATATTTTAGTATTAATGAGGTGG
>JANQHU010000232.1 GCA_028282485.1 Bacillota bacterium | reverse complement strand
TCCCGTCTGAATACATAAAAGCAGATCATGCATCACCGCATCTTCGCGTTGCAAATAATGCACGTCATTGGTAGCTACCAGAGGCACCTGGCATTCTGCACCTAACCGGGCTAACTCTTCATTTAAGCCCTTTTGTTCCGGTAATAATTGATTCTGCAATTCCAGAAAAAAATTAGTCGGCCCAAAAATCTTTTGGTAAAGCAAAACTTGGGCTTTAGCTTCGACCCGCTGCCCTTCTAAAAGAAGCCGAGCAATGCTCCCGGAGCTACAAGCGGATAAAGCGATTAAGCCCTTGGCATGCCTTTGCAAAGCCGCCCGATCCACCCGGGGGCGATAATAAAAGCCTTCTAAATTAGCCAGGGAAACCAGCTGCATCAGATTCTGATAACCCTCGTTATTCTCGGCTAGCAAGACCAAATGAGCGGGATTATCATCAATTTTGGCTACTTTATCCTTTAGTCCCCGGGGCGCCACGTAGATTTCGCAACCCAGCAAGGGGTTAATTCCGAGCTCTCGGGCATAGCGGTAAAACTTGAGACAGCCGTACATTACCCCGTGATCGGTAATTGCCACGGCCGGCATTCCTAATTCTCGAACCCGGTCCAAGAGGGCTTTAATATCCATGGCTCCATCTAACAGAGAATAATTAGTATGAACATGTAAATGTACAAAATCTTTCATTGAGAAACTCATTTTGGTCCTTTAATATTTTGGAAAAGATTAATGGCCCATTTAGTCCATCTTTCATGTTTCCAGGTGATGGTTACCAAAGCGATCTTGGCACTGCCAACTACAATTTTACCGTGTAATAACCAGTAGGAGAGTTCTGCTTTAAGATCCTTATAGTAACCATATTTAGCTTGATAAGTATAATTATCACGCACAAATTCTAATGACTCCGCTTCGGCCAGCTTAGTTTCCCCCAAAATCTTCTCAAATAGACTCTGATATTTTTCCCGATAACTATAAGCTTTTAAGCGGAATTTCCGGTTTTCATCCCCGTAAACCAGTTCCTCTTCTTCATTGAGATGATAGAAGGAGCCGGGGAGCTTCACTTCCCAACGATCCGGAAAAATAGCCAAGATCTCTCCCCGACGGTAACCAATCTGCCCCGAGTTTCGCAACACAGGCCCTTTAATTTCTAATTCCAGTTCATCTTCCGCAAAGCGCACCAGCTGCTTCCACTCCGTGACCGGGAGAGCAATATTGGGATCTAACTGGCGGGCTTTTTCTAAATACCCGAGCAATTCTTCCTGCAATTCTCTTTCTACTTCATTGCGGGGACTCACAAAACAAAATTCATTCCAGAGCAAATATAAAGCCAGCCCCCGGTAATAATAAGCATCCTGGTCGGCATTAAACCAAATAAAATATTCCCGGGCAAACTCCAAAAACCGCTCTTCCTGAATAATCGTCTTTAGTCCGTAAACCGTAAAACTACCCATGGGGGTATAATAACTATAACTTTTCGCCGGCCGCCAATTGGCAAAGGGCCAGATGGATTCCTCTTCCCGATTTAAATTAGAGGTTACCTTATCAACTTGTCTAGCCAACCAATCAATATAATACTGCTTCAGTTTTGTAAAATCCCGATTATCCCAATAATTGGATGGATCCCCGACTTTTAAAAAAATGCCTAGTTTTTCGGCCAAAATCGCCAAGAAATCGACTATTTTTTTATGAAAACCCGGGCCAGCAATCAATAGTTGAGCGTTTCCCCGTAAGAGTCGATTACCTTTTACTTCTATTTCTAATACTCCCAGAGGGCAAAATTTCAGAGTATACTTTTGCTTACCGCAGTATTTTATCTCTAAATTTAATTCCGCCTTTAAAGTTACTAAAATTTCCTTAAAGACCCCTGGTAAAATCTTTTTGCGCCAGAACCAAAAACGTTTTTCTCCTT
>JANQHU010000185.1 GCA_028282485.1 Bacillota bacterium | reverse complement strand
ATTAATATTTTTATGGTAAATATTGGATTTTTTATAATTTGGAATAATGATGTAATATTTAATGATAGTTATATTTTTAATGAGACAAGCATATTCTGAGGTTAGAGTTACTAAAATTTGATTAATAGGGGATATTAAAATTGGCAACTTTACCAAAATTAAAATTGGGTGATCTTTTAGTTCGTACCGGAGTAATCACTGGGGAACAATTACAGGAGGTTTTAAAAGATCAAACGCAAACCGGAGGACGGTTGGGTAGTCTTTTGGTAACTAAGGGCTTTTTAACCGAACAGAGCCTCATTGAAGTTTTGGAATTTCAACTGGGAATTCCACATGTTGTGCTGTCTAAAAGACGGATCGAACCAGAAATAATTGCCCTAATTCCAGAACACTTAGCCAAAAAATATAAAGTTTTTCCCGTGGAAAAGCGGGAAAACCGTCTGGTCTTAGGAATGGTTGATCCCACTGATGTTTTCGCCGTTGATGAATTAAAACTTTCTATTCATATGGAAATTCAACCAGTAATTGTCACCGAAGAAGATTTGAATCGGGCCTATAACCAATACTACGGGATGAGCGGCACGGTGCAAGAAGTGGTAAAAGACCTGGATGTGGAGTTTGAGCAGGAAAAACAAGAAGAAGTATCTGCCGAAGCGCTCAAGGCAATGGTTGATGAAGCTCCCATTGTTAAATTAGTCAATTTAATTATCAGCCAGGCTGCCAAAGAGGGAGTTAGTGACATTCATATCGAACCTAACGAAACAGAATTAATGGTTCGCTATCGGGTGGATGGTCGCCTGCGCCAAATGATGACTTCCCCCAAGAATACTCAGGCGGCGATTATTTCCCGGATTAAGATTATTTCTAATATGAATATTGCCGAAAAAAGGCTGCCTCAGGATGGTAAGATCCAGACCAAAGTAGATGGCAAGGCCATTGACATTCGGGTTTCGGCGATCCCTACCGTTTATGGGGAAAAGATTGTCATGCGGCTCCTTTTTAAAACTAATATCTTAAAGAAGTTGGATGATCTGGGCTTTTTACCGGATACTCTCGAAAAATTCCGTTCCGTTTATACCAGGCCCCACGGGGTGATCTTGGTGACCGGGCCTACGGGGAGCGGAAAGTCCACCACCCTTAGCTCCGTTTTAAACGAACTAAACTCCCCGGAAGAAAATATTATGACCGTTGAAGATCCGGTGGAATATCAGATTCCGGGAGTTAATCAGGTACAGGTTAACAATAAAGCAGGGCTTACCTTTGCCTTAGCCTTACGCTCCTTCTTGCGCCAAGATCCGGATATTATTATGGTGGGGGAGATTCGGGATCAAGAAACAGCTCAGATTGCTACCCAAGCCGCTTTGACGGGGCATATTGTCTTGTCGACCTTACATACTAACGACGCTCCCAGTACCATTACCCGGTTAATTGATATGGGAATCGAGCCTTTTTTAGTAGCTACTACCGTCACCGGGGTTTTGGCCCAACGGTTAGTGCGAGCCATTTGTAATGATTGTAAGACTCAGTATTCATTACAACCAGATGATGCCTATTACCGGGTAATCCGCGAGAGTTTACCGGAGATTCCCCCCCAGCAATTAGTCTTTTATCAAGGAGTCGGTTGTCGTTCTTGTAACAATAAAGGTTATGCCAAACGGATCGCTATCCACGAAGTATTGCTACTCTCCCCGGAAATCCGGTCGCTGATCTGTCAAAATGTGCCTTCGGGAATTCTCCGGGAGGCGGCCATCAAAGAAGGCATGCGCACTTTATTAAGAGATGGTCTCTATAAAGCCTTAGAAGGCAAGACTACGGTAGAAGAAATTATTAGAATTGCTTATGCTAGTGACTGAGTAAGAGTTTTTGGAACGAACCTTTTCATTTAAATTACGGATAATTTAAAACGCTACTTGCTTCAAATGGTTAGCTGGACCTAAATAAATTGCTCCAAGGAGGGGGACATATTATGCAGATTACTGATCTTTTAAAAGCGGCAGTCAAAAATAAGGCCTCGGATCTCCATTTACTGGTGGGACGGCCACCGATGTTACGGGTTTACGGGGATTTGATACCCATTGACGGCCAACCGGAGTTGTCTCATAATTTAATGATTGAGTTGATGTCGCCGCTTTTTAATGAAAAAAGACAACGTACTCTGGAAGAACAAGGACATGTTGATTTTTCCTATGGCTTGTTAGATGTGGGTAGATTTCGGATCAACATCTTTCGCCAAAGAGGCACCATCTCCTGCGTTACTCGTTTAATTCCTACCACTATTCCTTCTTTAGAAGAATTAGGCTTACCGGAAGTGGTTCGCTCCTTCGCGGACAAGTCGAAAGGCTTAGTCTTAGTGACGGGACCCACGGGCAGTGGTAAGTCCACCACCCTAGCATCTTTAATTGATGTTATTAATATCACCAAGAGTTCGCATATTATTACTTTAGAAGATCCTATCGAATACTTACACCGTCATAAACGGAGTATCATTAACCAACGGGAAATCGGCACCGATGCTGGTTCCTTTGCCGGAGCTTTAAGAGCAGCCCTCCGGGAAGATCCGGACGTGATTTTAGTTGGGGAAATGCGGGATTTGGAAACCATCCAGACGGCTTTAACCGCAGCAGAAACGGGTCATTTGGTTTTTGCCACTCTCCATACTAATGATGCTACCCAGTCCATTGATCGGGTGATTGATGTCTTTTCGCCCCACCAGCAAACCCAGATTCGGATGCAGTTAGCCTTAACCCTCCAGGGGATCGTCGCCCAGAATCTGATTCCCCGTACCGATCAACCGGGCCGGATCGTCGCCGCCGAGATTTTGCTAGCCACTACGGCGGTGCGCAATATTATTCGAGAAGGTAAGACCTATCAACTTCCCACCGTCATTCAGACCGGCGGCCGCTTAGGAATGCAAACTATGGATTCTGCTTTAAAGAACCTTTATCAAAAACGCACAATTAGTGCTCAGGAAGCAATCTTACGCGCTGTGGATCAAGAGGAATTTAAACGCTCTATTGGAGTGTCCTAGGAGGTAGAGCTGAGATGTCCATATATGCTTATCAAGTAAGGGATCGTAGTGGTAAATTATTTACTGGGCAGGTGGAAGGGGATACCCTCCGCGATGCCGCTGCCAAATTACGTGATGACGGATTCTTTATTATTAATATTGAATCAGCCGTAGCCGCGGCCACCCAAAAAGCCCAAAAAGAAGTCTTTTCCCTGGGAGGCAAGGTGAAGTTGCGGGATCTCTTGCTTTTTACTAAACAGTTTGGAGTAATGATTAAGGCGGGCTTGAATCTGGTTCATTGTTTGGAACTTTTGGCAGATCAAATTGATAATCTCCGGCTATCCCAGACTATTAACGAAGTGCGTAAAAGCGTGGAAAAAGGCGAAACTCTCCACGTGGCTCTGAGTAAATATCCCAAAATTTTTCCCCCGATCTATATTTATATGGTAGAAGCGGGTGAAGCCAGTGGCCAGTTGGAATTAGTCTTGCAACGGTTAGTGGAGTATCTGGAACGGGACTTTGAACTGAAGAAGAAAGTCAGTGGCGCCATGATTTATCCCTCGGTAATTATTTTTGTGGCGATTATAGTAGTGGTCGGATTAATGGCCTTTGTGATCCCCCAGTTTGTCCAGATGTTTGCCGATTCAGAAGTGGAATTGCCGGTAATTACTCAAGTTTTAATTACCGTGAGTGATTTTATGAAAGATTTTTGGTATCTGATTTTATTTGCCTTATTTGCCGTAGTTGTCGGAATCAAGTACTATCGGGATACTCCCCCGGGCCGGAAGGTGACCGATAAAATCTTATACAATATGAATATTATTGGCCCGGTGATTAAGAAGACTGCCTCAGCCCGTTTCTCCCGCACCTTAGCTACCCTCTTGGATAGCGGGGTGATGATCACCAAGGCTTTGGAATTAGTAGAAAAAGCCGTGGATAATTCGGTTATTGCCGAAGCTATTGAGAATAGCCGGATCAATATTACCAAGGGCAGTGGCATGGCCCAGCCCTTAACCGAGACCAAAGTCTTTCCGGAATTGGTAACCCAGATGATTGCTGTCGGGGAAGAGACTGGGGAAATTGGGGGCATGTTAAACGAGGTGGCCGACTTTTACGAAAAAGAAGCCGGTTATGCGGTCGAATCAATAACCAGTTTGATTGAACCCGCCATCATTGTTGGCTTAGGTGGAACCGTAGCCGTGATTGTATTGGCAATTATGTTACCACTTTTTGATATTAGTACTGGCGCAATGATTAGGTGAGTATTGGTTTGAAAACGTCAAGGAGGTGATGGGTATCGGTTTATTTCTTGTTAGGTTAGGTGATAGTTAATTGAAAAAAACTAATGAGGGGGATTTTTTAATGACCAAATTGTTGAAAAATGAATCCGGTTTTACTTTGGTGGAATTGTTAATTGTTGTCGCGATTATTGCTGTCCTAGCTACCGTGGCTGCACCTCGGTTTCTGGATGTGCAAGATGCTTCAAATCAAAACATTTGTGCCGGGAATCGAGCCTCACTAGAAAGCGCTCTAGAGCAATATGCTGCACTAGATGCTTCTCATGCATATCCGGCTAGCGGAGTGCAAACAGATTTAGTTGACGATGGTTATTTAAAACGTGCCGTAACTTGCCCGGATGCTGGTACTTATTCATGGGATGCTAATGGCGTAGTTAGTTGTACCGAACATTAAGATATAGCTGAAGAATGAATTGAAGGCTAGTTATTGTATTCCTAGTAATTAAAATTAATCTTTATTAACGAGGTAAACTCGCTGTGATACTATTCATGTTTTGTTTTGGCTTACTTATTGGTAGTTTTCTTAATGTAATTATATATCGTTTGCCCCGGGGGGAGTCGATTATCCTCCCCCCGTCTCATTGTCCTAACTGTGGGCAGCGATTAGGCTTTTGTGATTTGATACCGCTCTTTAGTTATCTCTTTTTGCGAGGCTCGTGCCGTTACTGCCACCAAAAGTTTAGTCTGCGTTATCCTTTGGTGGAGCTACTTACCGGGATTTTAAGTGGGATTTGGGCTTTAAAATATCTAGCCGGAATCACTCCCGAAGGGATGGGGGAACTGGTTTTAACTTATGTTTTAGTAGCCATTGCCTTTATTGATTTTGACGAAAAGGTTATTCCTAATAAATTAACCTACCCGATGATCATCTTGGGGCTAGTTTTAAAGGCTGTTACGGGAAGCTTTCTGGAAGGAGCCTGGGGGATGTTGGCGGGAGGCGGCGTTTTACTGGTAATTGCCTTAGTTTATCCGAAGGGGATGGGGTTAGGAGATGTCAAGTTTTTAGCCATGACGGGAGTCTTTTTGGGATGGGAGAAGGTGATAATTAGCCTCTTTTTAAGTAGTTTTGTAGGTGTCCTGGTGATGCTGCCCTTAATGATTGGTAAAAAAATAGACCGGAAAACGCCTTTCGCCTTTGGGCCGTTTCTAGTCATTGCCACTTTAATTATTATTTACGGATGGGATTGGTTGAAAATAATTTTGCCTTATACTTAAGCAAAAAATAAGTAAATAATCGCAAGGAAGCGGGTGAATCAAGTTGGCTAAGAAGATGGGTATTGGTTTGGATATTGGCAATAGTTCCATCAAACTGGTGCAGGTTGAGGGTGGTAATACCATCACCGTCAACAAATTTGCCATTATTCCGATGCCGGAAAATTGTTTGAATAATGGCGTCATTAATAACAAAGCAGCGGTAATTCGGGCCATTGGTGAGGCTTTTAGCCAGACCGGGATTACCAAGAAAAAAGCCATGTTAGCAGTGGCTGGCCAGGCGGTAATTGTTCGTAATATTAAGATTCCCTTAATGCCGGAGGCCGAAATCGCCAATGCTATTCGCTGGGAAGCGGAACGATATATTCCTTTTCCCGCTGATGAAGTTGAAATCGATTATCATGTCATTAACCGGGACGAAGCCGAACAAGAAATCGAGTTAGTCTTGGTTTGTGCCCATAAAGATATTGTTAATAGTCATATTCTAACCTTACGGGAAGCCAAGGTGCAACCCTTATCAATTGATATTCAGCCTTTTGCTTTAATTCGGGCCATGGGCCTGGATTCGAAAGCCAGTGCCAGTATCGGGATTTTAGATATTGGGGCTGGAACCACAGATTTAACCATCATTAAAGACGGAATTCCCCGTTTTACCCGGATTATTCCTCTCGCCGGGCAACGTCTCACCGAAAATATTTCCCGCAGTTTAGGCGCTTCTTTTACCGAAGCCGAAGAGCTGAAAAAAACCCTAAGCGACGCTTACTTCGAGCTTTCCTCCGAAGCTCTTGCCGATCCGGAAGAATTTAAGAAATATAAAGTTAATATGGCCTTGCAAGAAGGATTACAGGAATTGGTTTTAGAACTGCGCCGTTCCTTTGACTATTATCAACTGCAGCAGAAAAACGAAGAAGTATCTCAGTTGATCGTAGCTGGGGGGGGGAGTCATATTGCCAATTTAATTCCCCACTTGAATCAAGAATTAGGCCTTGCTGTTAATCTCTGTCGGCCGAGAATGGATATTATTTGTTCTAATAATAAACTGCAAGAGGAGTATGAAACGAATATTCCCATTTTGACAGTTGCCCTGGGATTAGCCTTACGGGAGGTGGTTTCAGAATGAAGATTGATCTTTTACCCAAGGAGTATCGGCCCCAGCCTTTATTTGATCCAACCCGGTTGACCATTATGATTATTTGTGCCTTAATCGTTAGTGGGGGCCTGGGTCTAATTGGTTGGGTTTATTTGGAGACCAAGGATACCGAATCAAAGCTGGCTAGTTTGAATAGTCAACTAGAGTCTTATAGAAGTATCAAACTGGAAGTAGAACGTACCGAAAGTGTTTTGGAAGATCTGAAAAAAAGACGAACGGATTTTGTCCGGATCGAACAACTATATCTGCCTTACCGAGTTTATTTAAAGAAACTGGCTAACTCCTTACAAGAAGATATGTGGCTGGTTAATGCTAGTTTTGCGGAAGAAAAGATGGCCCTTAGTGGCCGCTCGGTCTCCTTTGCTTTGATTGGAGATTTACTAGCAAGTATCAAAAAAGACGGTTTTGGGGAAGCCAGAGCCACCGAGATTAATCAAATTACCGAAGAAGATCTGGTTTTTTACGAGTTTAGAATCGAGATTCCACACGGAGGAGGCGTAGAAAAATATGCCGAAGTTAAAAAAACCTGATATTATTTTGCTAGTGGTTTTTCTGGTAATTAACGGCTTGCTGAGTTTCTACTTCGTCAAATTACATGAAAACCTCCAGCTGCTGACCAAACAAGAAGAGCAAAAAGGACCGGAACTAAAATTACTTAAAAAGAAGATCAAAAAATTGCCTCAAATTAAAGAAGAGCTCGCTCTTTTGAAAAAGGAAGAGGCTAAGCTGCAAGAATTTATTCCCAATGAGGAAGGCCAGACTGCTTTTATTTGGCAGTTAGAAGAGCTGGCTAAAAAGAATAATATTGAATTGCTTAATTGCGGAATTAAAAAAGGAGTCAAGACTTACAAGATTTATCCGGATTATCTAATCTATCAATGGGAATTATCCTTTAATAGTAATTATCAAGAACTAATGAGTCTGCTCCGGGATATTCCCGAAAGCGATCGCTCCGCTTTAATCGCCCAGTTACAAATCAATTCTCTTCCGATAATTAAAGAAGCGGAGCAGGCCAAAAGTAAAGGGGATAAATATCGGCTCAATGTAACTATGCATCTGGATCTGATTGCGCGGCCGACGAAAGTGAAGGTGGCAGCCAAATGAGAAAAAAAGAAGAAGCACAAAAAAAACAACAAGTAAGTATGCCGGTAATCTTGGCGGGAATTACCGCTCTGATACTAGTTGCGTATCTTTATTTGCAGCCCCAGCCCTCTAATACGGCGGAGAGCTCTCAAAGGAAGCCGCAAACTGCCAGTCCCATTACCAAGAGCCTGTCAAAGCAGCATTCCCTTGGGTCAGTTACTGTGACCCAGGAAGTAAATTTAAATGAGGAAGAGATTGCGGGAAAGACGAAAGATCCTTTTTTACCTTCCGAAAGTTTCTTTATCGCCGTTCATGCCAAACAAAATAAAGTCCCGGTTAATTTGAATCAGAAAAACTCGGCGGGGGATCCGCAGCTGGAGCAGCTAAGCACCGAAATCGCCAAAATGACCGCCACAACAAAAGGTTTTACCTGGCGCGGGACCATTGGTTCTAAAGATGATGCGGTAGCTTTAATTGGTTATAATCAGAAATCCTATATTCTCCGCCTAGGAGATGCGTTGCCGGGAACTGATTATAAGGTGGCCGAGATTGCCCAGGATATGTTAATCTTGGCCTCGCCAAAGGAAAAAATTCAGCTGGATAAAAAGAAGGAGGCTAACTAATAATGAGATCTCAAAAAAGATATGGCGGTTATTTTTGGATACTAATCATTTTAATTTTTACCTTAATGGCTCTTCCGGTAATGGGTGCCGAAGTTGAAACGCCTCCCATCTCCAAATTTGATGTCTATGAAGCGGATATCCGGGAAGTCTTTCGCAGTTTAGGAGAACTGGGGAAAGTTAGTGTCTTAATTGACCCTAATGTGAAGGGAAAGGTCACTACTAATATGAAATCGGGTTTGACTGCTAAAGAAGCCATTGAGTTACTGGCCCAAACCTATGGTTATTCCTATCGCTGGATCCCGGTAAACCGTACGGTAATTATCGGAAGTGAAAAGACTTTTGCTAATTTTGACGCCCGCCATACCAAAGTTTATCAGTTGAAGTATGCTGATCCGGAGCAAGTAGTTAAGTCTTTAGAAGTAATTCTTAATAAGAAAAAGATTGGAATTGATAAGCGAACTAACCAATTGACCATTACCGCGAATATGTTGCAACATGATAATATTAAAGAAATTGTTACCCGCCTGGATCGGGAAATGCCCCAAATTAATATTGAAGTACGGGTAGAAGAGATTAAACGATCGGTGATTGATAAGCTAGGTCTAGAATGGGATTCCGACGACCTGATGTTTAATTTTTCAAACTTGAATCTCTACCAATCTTTAACGGGAGGCGATTTTATCCCCAAGTTGAATTTGTGGGAAGAGCAGAGTCTGGCCAAGTTGTTGTCCAATCCCAAAATCTGTACTACGGATAGCCAGGAAGGCAGTGTCTTTATTGGGGATAAATATCCGCTAATTATCCGGGAAACGGAAGACTCTAGTGTTACTTATAAAGTCAGTTATATTGATATTGGTACCAGGCTCTCGGTCACCCCGCGAATTAATGATGATGATATTGTAACGGTAACTGTTAATGCTAATGTTAGTAGTTTAACAGAATTTCGCAAAGCGGGGGATAACGAGATTCCCATCGTTCGCAATCGGGAAGCCAAATCGGTCATTCGTCTCCGCGACGGGCAAACCTTTGTTTTATCCGGCTTAAGTGAGATGAATCGTTTGGAGAAAACTGGTAAAATAAAAGGATTGGGCAATATCCCCTTGCTGGGTTGGCTCTTTAAGACCAAAAAAACTATGCCGAACGAGGATACGGAAGTCTGTATCTTTATTACCCCGCGGATTATGCGTCTCACAAAGAAAGAGGTGAAAAAAGAGGTTGAAAAACCAAAAGAGCCAGCTCCATCAACTATTGAGAGAGTGAAGAGTGTCCAGAAGAAAGTCGAGGAAGAGCCTGCCGTAGAGCCACAGCCGAAGCAGAAAAAAGGAACTACGCAGCAAGTAAAAGCGGCTGTAAAAGAAGCGCCTAAGGTGGCAGTAGCCAGTAATCAAGTGGCAGTAGTCACCCCCAAAGTAGTGGCCCAGCCAAAGAAAGATCCCTTCGTGTTAACCAAACAAAAGAAAGTAAGCGTAGGCAAAAAGGCGGCCCGGTCGAGTGAGAAGGTTTCTAGAAAAGCCCAAGCTCAAAAGCAGTTGTCGGCTCTCTCCCTCAAGATGATTCCGGCCTCGGGAATGAAGATTCAGCTGAGATTGAAACAACCGGAAACCGTAGCCCGGCTGGCCCGAAAGTTTGGTATTTCCCAAAAGAGTATTCTGAGAGATAATAACCTTACTGGAGCAGTAAAGCTGAAACCGGGCCAAAACGTAACGGTAACTGTTCCCAAGAGCCATCTCTATATTTTAAAAGCGAAAGAAACCCTGTGGCGCTTAGCCAAACGATACGGAACTACGGTAAAAAATTTAATGGAGATCAATCGGATTCGCGATCTCGGTAACTTGGAAATTGGCCAAATTATTATTTTACCCAGATCAGCCCAGAAAGTAGTCAGAAAGTATTATTAAGTCAGATCCTTGCCTAAAGAGCTTAAAGAAAAAAGCCCTCTGTATAATATAATATGGAGGGTTTTTGATGTCATTGACAGTTTGTCTAAGTCTGGATACTTCAATCACTTGCAAAATGGTCAGCTAGAGAAGCAGTTTTGCTAAAATATAAAGCATTAAATATTGAAAAAAGTTATTTAGATGTATTAGTTTTTTCGGTGATTTCTGTTATTGGACAACAATTATATAAACACTTAGATTATGATAAAATTTTTGGTTTAATATTAATCTTAATAGTCTCATTAATGCATTGTTTTTTTAGGGGTGAAGGGATTGGAATCTATATCAAAATTCGGGAACTCGAAAAGAAACACGACATTATTTTTAAAACTGAACCGCTCCCTGTCAAGTAGATAGAGAGCGGTTCAGAGTGGTTAGTCACCACTCTTATGTTAATTTAAGATAATCTCTTATCCTGTTTATTAATTTCACTTCTTAGCCAGCGAAGCCTCTCCTTTTACCCATTGGACCTGATAAGGAATCAATCCGTGGTTATAAAAGCCTACTTTCGCATTCCAAACCCGGAGGCCAGTGCGGCTGCCTTTTAAGGTTTTGGGGGCACAAGCGGTA
>JANQHU010000183.1 GCA_028282485.1 Bacillota bacterium | reverse complement strand
TATTTTAATTTATGCCAGTATTGATCGCTATTCTTCGAAACGGGGTCAACCTTTCCTTTTAGAATGCGGTAAGATTATTCAAGCTAATTTGTTGGGTTTTATCATTATTTTAGGGCTTTTATTTGGCTTTAAGTTATTTTTTGTTTCGCGGTTTGTAATTATCCAGTTTGCTGTAATTAATACTATTTTAACCATTCTCACTCGCTTTGTTGTCAGGGGAACTTTGCGTTTCTTTCGGAGTAAAGGTTATAATGTGCGGCATGTTTTAGTGGTAGGAGCTGGAACTATTGGTCAGGATTTTGTAAAACGGTTAGCCAGGCACAAAGAATACGGCTATAATATCATTGGATTTTTGGACGATGATCCTGCTAAGTTGGGGCGAGTTTTCGCGGGTAGCAGTGTGCTAGGGGAAATTAGTCAATTGGAAGAATTTTTGCAACAAAAAGAGCCGGTGATTGATGAGTTGGTAGTAGCCTTGCCCACTTCGGCCCGAAAAAAATTGGCAGCCATGGTGGAGCTTTGTGAAAGAGAAGGAACTCGGATGATGGTGGTACCCGACTATTATCGCTTAATGCCGACAAAGCCGCGAATTATTGAGTTGGATCATATGCCTTTGATTTTGCTGCGGAGTACGCCCTTAGATGTTTTTGCCAATCGAGTCGTTAAGCGAGCTTTTGATATTTTTTGTTCCTTGATCTTGATTATTCTTTTTACTCCGGTAATGTTAGCAGTTACCATCGGGATCAAAGTAACGTCTCCCGGGGTAGTTTTTTTCCGGCAACGCCGGGTAGGGCTAAATCGCAAAGAGTTTGATATATATAAGTTTCGTTCCATGCGAGTCTCTACGGATAAGGTTGCCAATAATACCTGGACAGTGGCAAATGATCCCCGGCGAACTAAGTTTGGAGAGTTTATTAGGGCTACTAGTCTGGACGAGCTCCCTCAGTTTTTTAACGTGCTGAAAGGGGACATGAGCTTAATCGGCCCACGACCGGAACGTCCTTATTTTGTGGACAAGTTTAAGGAAGAGGTTCCTAAGTATATGGTGAAACATCAGGTGAAGCCGGGGATTACTGGTTGGGCTCAAGTAAACGGCTGGCGGGGCGATACCTCCATTGAGGAGCGGATTAAATGTGATATTTATTACATCGAAAATTGGAGTGTTTTTTTAGATGTAAAGATCTTAGTAATGACAGTGCTGAAGGGCTTTGTGAATCGTAATGCGTACTAGGGTGAAAGGTTTTGCGGAGGAATAAATTTGTCTTCTTTGTTTAAAAACACCTTAATGGTGGCAGTTTTTACTTTAGGTAGTAGGCTTTTAGGATTTGTGAGAGAAATTTTGTATGCGGCTTTTTATGGTACTACTTATGAAATGGATGCTTTCTTAATCGCAAATCTTTTTCCCGGAATAATGTTAGTTGTCTTACAAACTGCCATAATTTCTTCTTTTATTCCGGTTTATAATAAGTATTTAGTAAGTAATGATCGAGAAAATGCAGACCAGTTTTTTGTGAATAGCCTGGTTTTAGTAATGATTATCACTGGTCTTTTTACTACAATTAGTATTTTTTTAATGCCTCAAATTATCGCTTTATTTGCGCCTGGTTATAATCAGGACCAGTTAGACTTAACGGTTAATATCTCACGCTTATTAATGCCAACTGTTTTTTTATCAAGCATTTTATATTTATTAACGGCAGTCCAGCAGGCTCAAAAAAAGTTTTTTTATCCGGCCCTAGCTTTATTGGTTTCCAATATAATAGCGATCATCATCACTTATTTGTTTAATGATCTTTTGGGGATTTATGCGGTAGTTTTAGCCAGCCTCCTGGCGATGTTATTGCAAAATATGCTGCAGATCCCAGGGGTTTGGAAATTTCAAATTAAATTTTCTTTTCAGAAGCTTTCTTTAATTAATTCCGATACCCAAAAAATGTGGCTCCTAATGTATCCCTTAATTTTAAGTTCGGTAATCAGTCAGATCAATATTGTTATTGATCGCTATTTAGCATCATTACTTCCTACTGGGAGTATTTCTTCTCTTTTTTATGCTTACAAGATCAATACCGTATTTAATAGTTTGATTGGAACCTCAATAATTACCGTTATGTTTCCGGTATTCACTAATTTATTTGCGGAAAATAAAATTAATGATTTAAAAAAAAGATTAAATTTAATTATCAGAGTGATTATGTTTGTTGTTTTACCTTTAATTCTTATCTTGATATTTTATTCCCGTGAGATTACCGAATTGCTATTAAGACGGGGGAAATTTGATTATCAGGCGACTATTGCCACCGCAGGTTCCTTGTTCTTTTTTTCTTTTGGGATGTTAAGTGTCTCCTTATTAGAGTTATTAAATAACGTTTTTTATGCTAAGCAAGATAGTAAGACCCCGTTTAAGATTTCCTTGATGGGAGTAATAGTCTATACTAGTCTCAGTTTGTTTTTAATGCAGTATTTGTTTCAGAATGGTTTAGCTTTAGCTCATACGCTTACTGTTACGATAAATTTAATCGTCTTAATATCATTATTGCATAATAAAATTGGCAATTTTAACTATCCGAAGATAGTCACCTCATTTTCTAAAATGGCTTTATCTGGTTTAGCAATGATTTTATCTTTTTGGGGCTCAGACCAAATGTTTGAGATTTTGATAGGGAGAGATCTCTTTTCCAATAAAATTAGCGAACTCTTTACCCATTTAGTTTTTACGACAGTTATTGGTGGTTTTTGTTATTTGATGATTGCCTTTTTGTTAAAAAGTGAAGAGATGCAGTATATTTTAAGTTTTATTATAAGGATGGTATTTAAAAAAAAAGTAAAAGTTAGTTAATGTACAAGGAAGGAAAAGTTATGATGTATACTGTTTTTAGTTTTTTGTTAACCATATTAATAGTCTTCATGCCCTTTTTAAATATAAATTTAGGTGGGGCAATGAAAGTGTTTCCTACTGATATTATAATTTGTCTGCTTTTTCTTTGTTATTTTTCTTTGGGACTTCGCAGGGAAATTTCCCGAAAAGAGTATTTTAATTTAATCTCTTTAACAGGATTGGTTCTAATTCTGTTGTTGGGATTTTCCTTCTTAGTTACTGAAGATGCCACAAATAATTTGAAACGAATTTTGTATTATTTTGAGTATTTTGTCTTGATTCCGAGTTTTTTCTTGTTTTACTTAAAAAAAGAACCTAATTATATTAATTTGATGCTTAAAATATTAATTATTTTGGGAATGCTTATAGCTTTATATGGAGTTTTACAATGGTTGTTTAATTGGGGTCCCGATCATTATAAAATTTATCAACATATGCGGGCTTTTGGAACTTTAGGCCAGCCCAATAGTTTTGCGGCTTTTTTGGCTCAGATAATTCCTTTTCCATTAGTATTTTTAATTGATAATCAGAATGATTTAAAAAAAAAGATACTTTATTATAGTGCATTTGTGATCATAATTGGTGGAATCTTCGTTTCCTTTTCCCGAGGAGCTATTATTAGTACCTTATTAGTTACTTTCTTTATTTTGCTAGGTTGTTTTTTTTCAAATCAAAAGAAACGGTTAATCTGTGTAACTATATTTATCAGTATCATAATTAGTTATTTCGGAATAAATTATTTATCAAATATTAGTTTCTACCCTATAAATCAGATTACCGAAAACGAAAAAAATGATAAAGTTACAAAAACTATTAAGAATGAGTTGAGTATCAACCAAAAGAGCATAATTGACCAGAGAATAATTTCAATTAACGAAAACGATCATAATGTGAACCATCGCATAAAATTTTGGCAAACCGCTTACGAACAAATATTAGAGTCACCACTCTTAGGTAAAGGTAGCTTCAAAAAGAGGTTATTGAATAAATTTCCGGATATCATTGAAATACCGCCTCATGCTCATAATTTATACCTTCAAATAGGGGTTGCCAGTGGTTTGTTGGGGATTTTCACCATCTTGATTTTCCAAGTAAGTTTAATAATTAGGGCTTATCAAAACCTCAGAAGAGAGTATAATCTTATTATGCTGGCCAGTTTAGCCTCAATGCTTATTTTTATGAGTCATAATTTAGTTGATTTTTTGATGTTTCGAGGGGTAAGTATGCTATTTATTATTAATGCGGTTCTTATTTTATTTTATAGTTCAATGGAGACAAAGTATGAGTATAAAAGTATCGGTAATAATTCCCACTTTTAATAGAGGGCAGTTGCTGGTTAAATGTCTTAAATCATTAAGTGAACAAACCTACCCTCATGATCAATTTGAAGTTATCGTGGTGGACGATGGCTCGACGGATAATACAGAAGACCTTTTAAAGGAAATAAATAAGCAATTTCCCTTTGCCTTTTTATATTTAAAGCAGAGGAATTCGGGGCCGGCCATGGCCCGTAATCTGGGCGCTCAGGCTGCTAAAGGTTTTGTCTTAGCCTTCACTGATAGTGATTGTCTGGTTGATAGTAATTGGCTGCAAAATGCTATGCAATATTTTAAAACAGATTGTACTCTGGTGGGAGTTGAGGGAGCCACCCATAGTTGTAATTATACCGAAACTAATTCGATGATCCTTCATCAAGTTGAAAATAGATCCGGTACTCATTATTTAACATGTAATATGTTTTATCGCAAAGAGCCTTTTTTAAATTTAGGGATGTTTGATGTTGCTTTTTGGAAAAAAGGTTATCCCTATATCTTAGAAGATTCGGATTTAGCGGCTACTGTCCTGGAAAATGGTTATCAGATTATCTTTGCTCCGGAGGTTATTATTAAACATCCAGTGTTTGAGTCAACTGGGCAGCAATTTATTAATCATGCGAAACATGGTTTTTTTGAAGCTTTGTTTTATAAGAAACATCCGCGGTTTGATAAACATAGCCGTCCCATTCCTTATCATTATTATGGTTATTATTTAGCCTTAATGATCAGTTTATTAGGATTCATAAATACTCTTTTTTTAGGAGTTGCTTTGATATTTTTGGAAGTATCTTATTTTATTACAGTTTATGCCAGAGTGCGTAAAAGTTTAGTTTTTAAATTAAATGATTTTTTATTAATCTGCTTTTTATTTTTATTTATCCCTTATTTAAGAGGGTATTATGTTATGAAAGGGAATTTATTTTACAAAAAATGGGTTTGGTGATGAGATTATTATGAAATTATTATTTATTTGGCATGCAGCGGTAGTTGAGGTTTATCGTAAAAGAATTGCAGAACTGGTTAAAAAGCAGGATCTAGAATTATTATTGTTAGCTCCTCGAAAATGGGCTGAAGGCGGTAGCAGGGTTATTTTTGAAGCTGGAGAAGGTCCAAATGATTATCAAATAATTGAAGGAGCTACTTTTTTAAATTTTCACCCTTCTTTGCATGTTTACCTTACCGGATTATGGCAAGCTATAAATAAGTTCAAGCCTGATATTATCCATATTGTGGAAGAGCCTTTTAGTTTAGTAACTTTTCAGGTAGTTTTATTTAATCGTTTCTGTCAAGTTAATGCTAAAATAATAATTGAGAGTTGGCAAAATATTTATAAAAAATATGCTTTTCCTTTTAATCTGATTGAACAATTTAATTTAAAAAATGCTGATGCCCTAATTGCTGGTTCGACTGAAATTAAAGAGGTGCTTTGGCGAAAGAATTATTTGAAAACACTCAAGATTATTCCTTTAGGATTAGATCTGACTTCTTATTCGGATAATTGTAATCGGCAACTTTTAACTGAAACGATGGGTAATTCTTTTGTGATTGGTTTTGTGGGAAGAGTCGAATGGTACAAAGGTATCTTTATTTTACTGGAGGCAGTCTTTGCTTTACCTCAAGATTTAAATTGGAAGCTGCTGATTATCGGTGCTGGGTCCGCTTTAGCGGAAGCCAAGGCTCTAGTAAATAGTAGGGGTCTACAAAATAAAGTTAATTTTACGGGTTCAATCCCTCATAAAAAGACGGTGGCTTATTTTAAACTAATGCAGGTATTAGTTCTACCATCATTAACTACTGCTAATTGGAAAGAACAATTTGGAAGAGTCTTAATTGAAGCAATGGCTTGTGGCTGCCCGGTGATTGGAAGCAGTTCGGGAGAAATTCCTCAAGTTATTGATCAAGTTGGCTTAATTTTTCGAGAAGGCGATATTACTGATCTGCGAGAAAAGATTATCTATTTGGCACATAATAAAGAAAAAGCCCGAAAACTCAGCCAACGGGGTTTGCAAAGAGTAAAAGATTTATATAGTTGGCCGATAATTGCTGAAAAAACCTGTCATTTATATAATGAACTAATTGCTAAGAAATAAATAAAAAATTTAAATTAGGAGATATTTTTTAATTGAAGATATATATTAATGGTCGTTTTCTGACTCAAGAGATAACTGGTGTGCAACGATATGCAATTGAGCTGTTAAGAGCACTGGATTCTTTAATTGAGCAACAAAAACTGAATCGAAGTTTGTCCTTTATTTTAATTACTCCCCCCAATGTTAAACAAAATATTGATTTGAAAAATATTGGCATCCAATCGCGAGGTTTTTGTACGGGCCATCTCTGGGAGCAAATGGAACTTCCTTTTTATTCTTCGGGAAACTTACTAATTAATCTCTGTAATGCTGCTCCTTTGTTGAAATGGAAACAGATCGTGACGATTCACGATGCCGCGGTCTTTAAATCACCCCAGGCCTATTCCCAGCTATATGGTTATTGGTATCGGTTTTTGTCTGTTTATTTAGGGAAGATAGCCCAAAAGATTATTACTAATTCTCATTTTTCCAAAAAAGAGTTAAGCGAAAGTGCTCAGATTAAAAAACATAAACTTTTTCCTATTTATTTAGGGAAAGAACAAATTGAGCGCATTATAGCTGATGAAAAGGTATTATGTAAATATCGGCTTGCGAAAAGAAAGTATCTTTTTGCAGTGAGCAGTATGAACCCCAATAAGAATTTTATCGGGATCGTCAAGGCAATTAAATTGTTAGGTAATTTTGATTATGAAGTAGTAATCGCCGGTGGTTTTAATGAAAGTGTTTTTAAGTTAGTGGCATTAGATCTAACGAAGAATATTAAGCATTTGGGTTACGTCTCCGATGGGGAATTAAAAGCCCTTTATCAAAATGCTTTGTGTTTTATTTTCCCTTCATTTTACGAAGGCTTTGGACTACCTCCTTTAGAAGCAATGGCCTGTGGTTGCCCGGTAATCGTCTCCCGAGCAGCTTCGTTACCAGAAATATTTCAGGAGAATGCCTTATATTGTGATCCCCATAACCCGGCGGATATTGCGGCGCAGATTAAAATACTAGTGGAGAATCCCCAATTACAGAATATTTTGAGGCAGAAAGGGTTAGCACATGCCAAAAGTTTCTCTTGGGAGAATTGTGCCACGGAAACTGTTAAAGTAATTGAGGAGGTTTTAGATCGTTGAAGATTGCTTTAGTTCACGAATGGTTTGATAATTATGCCGGCTCGGAGCGGGTTGTCGAGCAGCTGTTAAAAATATATCCGGAGGCTGATTTATATAGTCTGGTTGATTTTTTACCCCCAAACCAGCGTGGGTTTATTCTGAATAAAAGGGTTCAGACTTCTTTTATTCAAAAATTACCCCTTGCGAAGCGCTATTTTCGCCACTATTTGCCCCTGATGCCTCTCGCAATTGAACAATTTGACTTATCTGGGTATGATTTAGTCTTATCTAGTGCTCACGCCGTTGCCAAAGGGGTATTAACGGGACCGAATCAGGTCCATCTTTCCTATGTTCATTCGCCGATTCGCTACGCCTGGGATTTACAACATCAATATTTGCGGGAGACTGGTTTAAACAAAGGTTTAAAGGGCTGGTTAGCTAAAGTGATGTTACATAAAATACGTTTATGGGATTATCGCACGGCGAGCGGAGTAGATCAGTTTGTGGCTAATTCCCGGTTTATTGCCAAACGAATCTGGAAAGTATATCACCGGGAAGCAGCGGTTATTTATCCTCCGGTAGCCATTAATGATTTTCAGTTTTGTGACCAAAAAGAAGATTTTTATCTGACTGCTTCACGCATGGTTCCTTATAAAAAAATGGATTTGATTGTCGCAGCCTTTGCTAAGATGCCGGATAAAAAATTAGTAGTAATTGGTGATGGCCCGGAGTTTGCGAAAGTGAAAGCCCAAGCTACGGCTAATGTGGAGCTGTTAGGGTATCAATCCTTTCCCGTATTAAAAGAACAACTCCAAAAAGCGAAGGCCTTTGTTTTTGCTGCGGAAGAAGATTTCGGTATTATTCCCGTTGAGGCTCAGGCTTGTGGGACTCCGGTGCTTGCTTTCGGGCGGGGGGGCGCTTTAGAAACAGTCCAAGGATTAGATTCATCTAAACCCACTGGTGTCTTTTTTCCGGAACAAAAGGTGGAATCATTAATAGCGGCTGTGCAATCATTTGAAAAAAATGAGGTCCCAATTGATTATCGGAATTGTCGGGAGAATGCGGTGCGGTTTTCTGAAGAACGCTTTCAAACAGAAATTAAAGAAATGGTTAATAACTGTTTTAGTTGAATTTGAAAAAATATTGAATGATTTTAAGGTTAAAAAATAAAAAACCCACCCTGATTCTTGTTCATGGTGGGTTTTGATAATCTTTGTGGTACCGAAAGTATCTTTTTGATCAAAATTATTTAATAAAAAAATACTCTCTAAAAATCTAAATTAACCCCAAAAGCCACATTAAAAGTAGCATAATTATCTTTTTTAGCTTGGAAGTTAAAATCTCCGCCGTAAACAGCGTAGTTGAGCTCAAAGATATACATATTTCCCAGGATAAAGCCGCCGCCTCCAGCTACATAAGTACCGCCTCGGTTAATAAACGCGCCGTTATTTTTATAGGAAGCAAAGTTATAGCCGACTTTTCCGTTGATAAATAAATCAACACTTTCACCCAAAGGAATAGTGTATTTTCCCACGGCGTATAAAGGAATAAAGCGGTAGTCATCATCATGACCGATGCGATTTCTGCGTAATTGGTATTCAATTCCTCCGCCAAAAGCGAAGTTTTGGGGGCCGTCAACCAAAAATTCGCTACTTAAAGAGTACCCGTCTTGGCTGGCGTGTTGGGTATTCGTTAAACCTTCATGATATTGCCCGGCAAATTGAAACCCAATTTTTCCCACAAGGGTAATTTTGTCACTTTCTACAGAAAGAGCAGAAGCAGAAAAGTTAATCCCCAAAATTAAAATAATTGTCGTAATGGCCAAACCGATAATTTTTTTTGCAATCATTAATAAAACCCTCCAGTTTAGAACAGTTGTAAATTTGTAAAATTTGTACCACAATGAAATTATAGCATAATTTAAAGAATAATAAAGGCTTATTTATAAAGTATTCTTTAATTTGTTAAGGAAATTTATACATATTTTTCATATTTTTTTGGCGTTTTTTTATTTGGGGGGGAAGATATCTACAAAACGGATCAAGTACTAACTAATTCTACTTCTAAATTTACCCACATAAAATAGCCAAGTACCTTATATTATAAAACTTTTGCCAGAAGCAGATTAATCATTTTGGGTAATTGGAAAAGGAGTATGTTGATTTTTGGCGAATAAAAGCTTTTAAAATTTCTTTTCTTAATTTTTTCGTCGGAATCGGCAGTATGATAGTAGAGAGGCGATATTTTGCATAGATCCCGTTATCAAGAATTACCCTAATTATTTACTAAAAAATATTTTCAATGAGGAGGAGTTTGCTTATGAAAGGAATTATTTTAGCAGGTGGTACGGGTTCAAGGCTTTTTCCGTTAACGCGGGTGACTAATAAACATTTATTACCAGTCGGGAAATATCCGATGATTTATTATCCGATTGCTAAAATGCGGCAGTGTGGGATTCGGGAGATTTTAATTGTTACCGGCAAAGAACATATGGGAAGCGTGGTTAATCTTTTAGGCAGCGGTTATGATTTTGACCTGGAGTTTACTTACAGAATACAGGATCAACCGGGAGGGATTGCCCAGGCTTTAAGTTTGGCCGAAAATTTTGTGGGGCAGGACAACTGTCTGGTGATCTTAGGGGATAATATTTTCTCGAGTAGTATCTGTCGGTTTGCGGAGAATTTTGAGAATCAGGCAGGCGGAGCCAAGATTTTGATCAAAAAGGTTCCCGATCCCCAGCGTTACGGAGTGGCCCAGTTGCAAGGCCAAAATATTATTGATATTGAAGAAAAACCCCAAAATCCGAAATCTGATTATGGTGTAACCGGGATTTATATGTATGATGCCCGGGTTTTTGAGATTATTAAGACTTTAAAACCTTCCGGGCGGGGAGAGTTTGAGATTACTGATGTCAATAATGCTTATATCCAGGCAGGCACATTAACCTATGATATTATTGACGGCTGGTGGACCGATGCCGGAACTTTTGAGTCCATCTACCGGGCCAATGAATACGTTCAGGGTTATGATTTGGGAGAAGAATGGGAAAAAATATTTTGTAAATAATAAAAAAATTGGAGGCTAAAAAGTGATTACAGGTGTCCAGGTAAAAAAATTAGTTCGTCACGTGGATGACAGGGGCTATTTTATGGAAGTTTTACGGGATGATGACCAGTTATTAAAGCAATTTGGACAGTTTTCCATGTCTTTGACCTACCCTGGGGTGATTAAAGCCTTTCATTATCACCAACGTCAAGACGATCTCTGGTTTTTTCCCGTGGGTAATGCTCAGGTAGTTTTACATGATTTGCGGGAAGATTCAACCACTAAGGGAGAGACTAATGTCTTTTATATGGGAGAAACTAATCCCATTTTATTGGTAATTCCGGCGGGAGTCGCTCATGGCTACCGCGTGCTGGGGTCCCAACTGGCCATGATTACTTATGTTACTACCGAGTCGTACCAACCCGGTAATCCGGATGAATATCGGCTAGCCTTTGATGATCCTCAGATTGGCTTTGACTGGGAGACCAAAAACCGTTAAAACGGAGGAGTTGTGGTGAAATCAAGTATTAAAAGGAAAGCGGTTTTTTTTGATCGAGATGGAGTTTTAAATATTAATAAAGGGTATGTGCATCGAAGAGGAGACTTTGAGTGGATTCCTGGAGCTCAAAAAACGATTTGTTTCTTAAAAAAAGCCGGGTATCTGGTCTTTGTGGTTACAAATCAAGGAGGCGTCGCCCGGGGGTATTACCAGGAAAAAGATATTCAGAGGTTACATCAGTGGATGAACCTAGAATTGGCTAAAATAGGAACTGGAATTGATCGTTTTTACTACTGTCCTCATTTTGCCGAAGGAGTAATTACCCGGTATCGGAAGGTTTGTAATTGTCGTAAACCTTCTCCGGGGATGATTTTACAGGCTTTTGACGAGTGGTCCATTGAGCGGAGCGGTTCGTTTTTAGTAGGGGATCAAGAAACCGATCTTCAAGCGGCAGCCAATGCGGGACTGCCTGGTTATTTATTTGCCACCACTAATCTGTACGACTATTTACAAGAACAAGAAATATTCTTTTGAGAGGTTAATAAAATGAAAAAGCGTTTGTTAATTACTGGTGGAGCAGGGTTTATCGGAAGTAATTTAATCCATTATTTAGCTAATAAATATCCTCAGTATGAGTTGCTAAATCTTGATCTGCTTACTTATGCTGGTAACCTAGAAAATTTAAAGGCTTTAGAAGGGAACCCTAATTATCGTTTTGTGAAAGGGGATGTTGGCGACCGCCAGTTTTTAGAGCCCTATTTTGCCACCGGGTTAGATGGGGGCATTCATCTAGCGGCTGAGTCCCATGTGGACCGGAGTATTACCCAGCCGGATATTTTTGTCCAAACTAATATTTTAGGGACCCAGGCTCTTCTTGATCTGGCCCGGAAGTATAAAGTACCCCGTTTTTTGCAGGTGTCCACAGATGAAGTATATGGTAGCTTGGGAGAGACCGGTTATTTTAGTGAAACGAAGCCTCTAGCTCCTAATAGTCCCTATTCGGCCAGTAAAGCAAGTGCCGATCTTTTAGTGTTGGCGGCTTATCATACTTTTGGCCAGCCAGTTTTAATTACCCGCTGTTCCAATAATTATGGCCCTTTTCAATTTCCCGAAAAATTAATTCCTTTAATGATTTCTAATGCTTTAGAAGAGAAGCCCTTACCCGTTTATGGAGATGGTCTAAATGTACGGGATTGGCTCCATGTCAAGGACCATTGTCAGGGGATCGACCTGGTTTTTCATGGTGGTCGAGTGGGTGAGGTTTATAATATTGGGGGTAATAACGAGTATCCAAATATTGACATTGTGAAGTTGATTATCAAGGCTTTAGGGAAATCGGAAAGCCTGATTACTTACGTTAAAGATCGGCCCGGTCACGATCGCCGTTATGCTATTGATGCTACCAAAATAAAGAAAGAATTAGCATGGGCTCCCGAATATGATTTTGAGAGGGGCATGGCGATAACCATTAACTGGTATCTGGAAAATCAGGTCTGGTGGCAGACTATCAAGTCGGGAGCCTACCAACAATATTATCAGAAAATGTATGGGCAGCGGGAAAGGAGTTTTTCTTAATGCGCCTCTTAATTACCGGAGGAAACGGCCAGTTGGGTCGTTCTCTGCAAGAAGTATTAATAAATGACCAAGTTTTTGCCACGGACCTACCGGAATTAGATTTAACGGTATATGGAGATACTAGGGCTTACTTTGAAAAAGTAAAACCGGAGGTAGTAATTCATTGTGCCGCCATGACCCAGGTGGATGAGTGCGAATTAAATCCCCAAAAAGCTTATTTAGCCAATGTAATCGCTACCAAAAACGTGGTTAACGCTACTGCTTTGGTAGAGGCTGCTTTAGTCTATATTTCGACGGATTATGTTTTTGACGGGATGGCCAGCCAGCCTTATGGAGAATATGCGCCTACCAATCCCGTCAGTGTTTACGGTCAGACCAAGCTCCAAGGGGAAATGTTGGTACGGATGCTTTTGAATCAATTTTATATTGTCCGAACTTCGTGGTTATT
>JANQHU010000161.1 GCA_028282485.1 Bacillota bacterium | reverse complement strand
AAGGCACCCACCCTACCAATGACAATGACCGCGGGAGCCCTCACTACTGCTTGGGCCGCAAGGGTGGCGATGCTTGCCAGAGTTCCTTCGATTACTCTTTGGCTCAGAGTTGTTCCATTTTCAATAATAGCCACTGGTGTTTCTTTAGCTTTTCCCTTCAAAATAAGATTCTGACAGATTTCATTAAGGTTATTCACCCCCATGAGGAAGACTAGGGTCCCTTCCGTCTGGGCTAAAAGATCAAAATTAATAAGCTCGCTTAACTTTTTTGCCGCTTGGCCCTGGCCGGTGATAATATGAACTGCTGAAGCAAAATGCCGATGGGTAACTGGGATCCCGGCATAAAGAGGCCCCGCTAGGGCGGAGGTTACCCCGGGGATAATCTCAAATGCAACTGCGTTTTCCGAAAGGTAGGCTGCTTCTTCTCCCCCTCTTCCAAATAAAAAAGGATCTCCCCCTTTTAATCTAACTACCGTTTTTCCCTTTAAGGCCCTTTCCAAAATAAACTGGTTGATCTCCTCCTGAGAAATAACCGATTCACCAGCTTTTTTTCCTACATAGAGCAACTCAGCTGCTTGATTAATATATTTGAAGATCCTTTTGTCAACGAGCCGATCGTAGATAACCACTTCCGCTTTCCGCAAACATTCCAGCCCTTTTAAGGTAAGGAGCTGCGGATCGCCGGGTCCCGCACCCACTAGATAGACCTTTCCTTTCATCTGCTCCTCCAAACAAGTATTCTTTTTTTACTTCTCCAGCATTGCAGCTAAAGTTTCCCCCAACCATTCTGCCTCTTTTTTGTCACCTGTGATGCTCTTTTTAATAATCTCTTCTCCGGCAATGCGCATTCCCCAGAGGTGCAGTTTTTCCTGATTAATCTCTGCATAAGCAGCCACCGGAGTACTACAACCACCATTCAGTTTAACCATAAAAGCCCGCTCCGCTCGAAGCATGAGAGCAGAATTCTGATCATGGACACTCTTTTTTAAATAATCAATGTCGGCCTCGACTCTGGTTTCAACACACAATATTCCTTGACCAATTGCCGGGATAAACTGCCTTACGGGAAAATATTCCGCGCAAACCTTCGCGAGACCCAGTCTGATTAAGCCCGCTGCCGCCAGGATTAGCCCGTCATACTCTTTATTGTATAACTTTGCCAACCTAGTATGGACATTGCCGCGAATATTCTTCACCTGCAAATCAGGTCTTTGGGATAATAGCTGAACCTCTCGCCGTAAACTGCTGGTTCCGATGACTGCCCCTTCTTTTAAATCTGGCAGGCCCATTCCGGTTTCCGTCACCAGCACGTCTCTAGGATCTTCTCTTTTGGAAACAGCCGCAATCCTTAACCCTGCCGGAAGCTGAACCGGCATATCCTTCATACTATGAACCGCCAGATCTATTTTATGGTCTAATAAAGCCTTTTCCAGTTCATTTACAAAAAGGCCTTTTCCTCCCAAAACATCAGCCCGCTCATTTAAAAACAGATTATCCCCTTTGGTTTTTAACTTTATCATTTCAAACTCTAGCTCCGGATAACTCTGCTTGATCCTATTGATAATAATCTCCGTCTGAGTTACGGCTAGCTTACTTTGACGAGTTCCCACTTTTATTACTTTCTTCAAAAACAGCCTCCTCTTTTAAGATACTTATTGATTATTTGCTCCCCCAGTACTTCTGCAGATTCCCTCCGGCAATCCAGCTTACCCTGGGCTACTTCGTTTAATAAATATGGGAATACTTTTTGTAAAAGCAACTTTCTCCGCCCGGGATCAGCAATCTTCACTCTTACCTTTTTTCGCACCACTTTCAGTAATAAAACAAGTTCCGAATAATACTCCGGCAAATAGTCTTCTAGCCTTTTCTTCAATTCCTTCGCCAGCAGAGGAAAAGCTCCCGATGTAGAGATCCCTAATACCAGGTCATTTCTCTTGACAATGGCGGGAAAGAAAAAAGTGCATTCCGCCGGACAATCAACCACATTGACCAAAATATTTTCGGCAACGGCCTGCTCATAAATCAGTCGGTTTACTGCCGATTGATCTGTTGCGGCAATAACCAGATAGGAACCTTTCAGATATGTGGGATTATAGCAAACTGGCAAAACCTTAATTTGTCTATTCAGAGCAAGCTTTTCCAGTGCTGTGGTAACCACCGGACTGATAACCCAGATCTCCGGCCCAAAGGGTAACAGGCTCTCTACCTTTCTTTGCGCTGTCTTACCCCCTCCGAAGACAAGACACTTCTTCTCTTTTAGATCTACAAAAATTGGAAATGAAGGCATCTACCATCCTCCCATTCGGCTTTTAAAAGGATAAACTTTTCCCCTTATTTTTATCAAAGATTGCTTCTCTAAAATAAAACCATTTTTTAAAATCATTGATGTTCTTTTTAATCACCGCTTCATAAAACTCATGATCAAACAGCCGGGTGGAGGAATCCAACCTAAATATTTCCTGATGATCATCAATATTAAAATAGCTAATATTTTTCAGGTTAGCTACCTGGGGATCAATATCTCGTGGGACAGCAAGGTCGATATATGCTCTGGATCCCGAAATCTCTTTGAGATGCTTTTCAACCAGATCACTGGTTATGGTATAATGGGGACTTCTGGTAGCACTGATCAGAATTTCGCATTCCTGCAAAAACTCATATCTCTTTTCATAATCAATCAGCTTTACCTGGTGCGGAACTTCAATATGGCAATACTTCCGGCAGGCCAGCAAAACCTTTTTTAGACCCATCTCCACCAGTTGGCTCGCCACCTGCAACCCGACTTTTCCAGAACCTATTATCAAAGCGGTTTGATCAGGAGAATTCTCCTTAAAAACGTTCATAATTAAATTCCTGGTAGCCGCTGCTATTCCGGAACGATTCAGCGTCCTAGCTTGACTGGTTTTAATCGCTTTGGCCGCCGTAACCGCTTTTCGAAGCAGGGTATTTAAAACAGCAGCACTGGTCCCGGCCTCAATGGAGATTTGGGAAGCATCTTTAAACTGGCCCAATATCTGATCTTCCCCAATAATCATCGAATCCATGGCAGCTGCAACTTTAAAAATATGCTTGATGGCCTTGAGGCCGTGGTAAGCATAAAAATATTTGGTTAGACCGTGATGATCCACTCCTTTAAGTCGGCAAAGCAGACCATTAATTAAGTTAAGATCAAATTGTACGGCTTCCGCAAACAGATAAATCTCCGTGCGGTTACAGGTTGACAGTAAAGCACATTCGGTAACCGCCGGTATTTGACGGATCACATTTAAGGCTGTGCTTATTTCTTCGCTATTAGAAAAAGAAAGCTTTTCTCTGATGGCCACGGGGGTATGCCGATAACTAATCCCGGATACAAATATGTTCATCAAAATTCCTCTAGATCATCAATTTCTTAATTACAATTTTTCCTATCACTTTAATCGTGTTTTGGCGCCAGCAAAAATTAGATATAATACATTGTCTCGCCAATGCCATTTATTTTTCGATAATTATCCGCCAGATCTTCTAAAGTTAAAGAGTCCACAAACTCATTTAAAGCAGCATTCATCCGGTCCCAGACATTAACCTGGATACAATAGCGCACACTGGTTTGATTACCACTTGTAACTTCCCCCCTCTCGTCAATTACCGACAGGGTACCCTCCAGAACTCTCAAAATACTCCCTATTTTAATATCAGCCGGGTTGGCAGACAAGATATAGCCTCCCTGAGCCCCTTTGATACTTTTTACTAGTCCTGCCTTCTTCAGCATCGCAAAAACCTGTTCCAGATAATTCATGGAAATCCCTTGCCTTTCCGAGATGCTGTACAAGGAGACCTGCTCCCCCTGGGAATGTACCGCAAGGTCCACCATGGCCCGGAGCCCGTATCTACCTTTAGTCGAAAACTTCACCCTTCGCACCACCTTATCCCAACTATTCCGCTATGTTTTATTTCATAGTACTATAAAAACCCATGCTTGTCAATAAAAGCTTAAATATAATATTCCAA
>JANQHU010000109.1 GCA_028282485.1 Bacillota bacterium | reverse complement strand
GAAGACTTTAGAAATATTTGAGAATACGGAGAGTGAGCCCCATGCCTAAACAACGTTTAGTTTTAATATTTCCTTCATATTTAACCGAAAAACCCATTGCTTATCATTTGGTTAAGGATTTTGATTTGGAGATTAATATTTTAAAAGCGAAGATTACTCCTGGGGAAGATGGCAAGTTAGTAATCGAACTGGCCCATACCTCTCAGGAGCAGATTCAAAAAGGAATTGCCTTTTTAAAAGAACAAGGGGTTATTATTGAACCGATTAGCAAAGAGATTGTCTTAAACGAAGCGGAGTGTATTAACTGTGGTAGTTGTACCGCGGTCTGCCAGACCAAAGCCTTATCCATCGCTCCCCCTGATTGGCAATTAAAATTTGACAAAGAAATTTGTATTGCCTGCCAGTTATGCGTGAAAGCTTGTCCAATGCAGATTATCCAAGTAACTTTTTAAAGAAAAATGGGGAACAAGATTTGTATCAAAAAAAAGAAGATGTAGATCGTTTTTATCGAACCACGACTGGCGGTGATTTGAAATCATTTCGAATATCAGTTGGGGAAAGCGATTTGTTATTATTAGCGGAAAAAGATATTCGCTCTGTAGCGATGCCGCTTTTAAAAAAATATCGTTCCCAATTAAAGGAGTATATCCATCAATATCCAAAATTCGCTTTTGCTTTGGAACCTTATCCTCTTGATCCTCAGGCTCCCCAAATTGTCCAACGAATGATAGATGCCGCGGCACTAGCTGGTGTCGGGCCCATGGCCGCCGTGGCTGGGGCCATTGCGGCTGGGATCGGCGAAGCGATGAAAACCCCTGATGCGGCAGAGCTGATAATTGAAAATGGCGGGGATCTTTTTCTGCGCTCAGCTAAGGAACGAATAGTGGCTATTTATGCCGGAAATTCGGTTTTATCGGGGCGCTTTGGGTTGGTAATCCCGCCTTGCTCAGCTGGTATCGGTATCTGTACTTCAGCGGGGACGGTGGGTCCTTCCCAGAGCTTTGGGAAGGCGGATGCAGCCGTGGTGATTGCCCCGGATCCGGCCACCGCCGATGCCGTAGCCACGGCAGCAGGTAATATGGTGAAAGCTGCGGCGGATTTTGAAAAAACAATTGCTTTTGTCCGCTCTTTGCCCCAAATCTCCGGAGTACTCCTCATTAAAGATGATAAACTGGGCCTTTGGGGCGAGATTGATCTTGTCAAGCTGTAATATTTGCGAATAATTTTTTTGAGAAATTGCTCTTAAATTAGCATAATTATCTTCCTTCTGGAACAAAATATGATAGTAGCTTTGAGCCCGTCGGATTGATTGGAATTATTTGTTTTAATTTTTGATGACGGAAGAGAGATCTCTTTTGGGAGGGAAAGATAATGTCGGAAAATGCTTTGGCTGTAAAGTCAATGACAAGTCATGCGTTGCAAAAATCGAAACCACGTTATACAGAAGCCGAAAATGAAATGCTCTTTGAATCCTGGTGGCATCCCCAAAAAAGGCGGGAATTGGTCAATCGGCTGGGACGAAAGATGAGTGCTTTGCGAAGTCAATTTTGCCGATTATTAAAAGAAAAGGGATTAAGCAACCAAGAGTATTATAATTTAATGCAGTCAAGGTATGCTAGTGGCTCCGGGAGTATGCCCCGCAAACGAAGCCGGGAGATGAAAGAGATTGACCGGGTGATCCTTGAAGTCTTTTGTAAACATCAAGCCTTGGGAAATGCCCGTTCTTTAGCTTGTGACGAGCTACAAGAACGCCTGAGTAATTCCTTAACACCAGCGGCATTAAAGTTGCGTTTTTACCGTCTGATCAAACGCTTAGAGTATCATGACGATGATTTAATTCGCATTGGGAATCGGTTGTTGCAAGGCGAAAAGAATATTGATTCTTTATTGCAGGAAACCGGAGCAGGAGCCTCCCAACCATTAACTCAAGCAGAAGCAGAACCGATAACCAAAGTGACTACTGAGGTTACCCAGGAAACGGATATTTCGGCCCTAATAGGAACTAAAAAGCCGCAAGGTAACTTGGAAAACGACAATTCCTTTTTTTATCAATTATCCTCTTTACCAGATTTGGTAGGAGGGTTGGATAAACGGTTAAATCAGTTAGAAGAAAAACAACGTTACCAATTAGATTTGCGAGGCTTTGTCGAACATCTCCTCTCCGTTGAAAGAGATTTAAAACGGGAAGACCGATTGATGGAAGAGATTCAGCAATTAATGGATGAAAATGAGCAATTAACCACCTTGTTAGATAAAGAAAAAGAAAGACTAAAAAAACGGGAAGAAGAATTGGCCACGGTTCATAAAATGTTGGATGATATTTTATCAGAATTTATGCATTTGGAAACGGTATCCAAGTTAGCTTCTTTAGGAGATTTTATGCACCGCTTGGAAATTACCGTCGACCAGTTTGGTAATGTTTTAAAAAGTCGTCGGGCTAAAACAAGCTAACTGCCCCAAATTAAAGAAAAACTAAATAAACAGCATGCATTAGTTTTTTTGCCTGGTATTTATATTAATAATAATATTAATTAAGCTGATATATATAAAATTTTTTAAAAGAAGAATTATAATAAAACACAAAAATCACACACGGTAATCGCACGAAGTAAAAATTTGTAAAAAATGGAGCTAAAATATCCATAAAGATAAAGTAAGTTTCATTTTTTATTTTGTTTTTTTAAGTAA
>JANQHU010000098.1 GCA_028282485.1 Bacillota bacterium | reverse complement strand
AGGTCTTAAGAAATCCTTATTTTATCAAAGGAGAGGTTTATACTAATTTCATTCAAACTCGAATTACGGATTAAATTTCAGGCATATTAAAAAGGTGATCACAATTATAATTTAAAGAAATCAGCCTAAAGGTGAAGGATTGGAGATAGGAATCTGGAGGTGTAATTGATAAAATGAGTAATCAAATAGAAAAACATGATTCCGGGAGTATCCGTATTGCTAACGAGGTAGTCAAAATAATTGCCGGTTTGGCTGCTACCGAAATTGAAGGAGTAGCCGGAATGAGTGGTGGCGTAGTTGATGGAATCACCGAACTCTTAATGAAAAAGAATTTATCAAAAGGGGTTAAGGTTGAATTAGGGGAAAAACAGATTGCGGTAGACCTGTTTTTAGTGATCGAATACGGAGCAAAGATCCCAGAAACTGCTTACCTGGTGCAGGATAATGTGAAACGGGCTATCGAGAGTATGACCGGCATGGAAGTAGTGGAAATCAACGTTCATATTCAGGGTGTGGAATTTAAGACTGATGAATTTGCCGAGGTAAAAACATATTAAAGGGTAGTGAAGGTAAAGTTATTTAAAGAGGAAGGAGTTAAAGAAGAATGAAGTTCTGGGATCGGGTTATTGGTTTTTTGGCAGGAATTATTTTAGCCGTTTTTGGGGTTTTAATGCTCTTAATTATCTTTAAAACAGCCGGACCACTGGTCAGTAGTCTCAACAACCCGTCAATAAAAGAACTCTGGTGGTTGATGCTGATTGGTTTTATTTCTCTAATAACCGCTATTTATCTTTTTAGTATGGCCTTTCGAACCCAACATGAAGAAAAGACGATTATCGGAGAAACTTCCCTAGGAGAAATTCGGATTACCGTATCAGCGGTGGAGAATTTAGCTTTACGAGCCGTTCGAAAATTAAGAGGGGTCAAAGAGGCCCACGTGGGAGTACGCGCTGATTTATCCGGTTTGGATATTTTTATTGAAGTAACGGTAAATCCTGATTTAAGTATTCCCCAAATTTCCGAAGAGATTAAGACCCGAGTTGACGAATATGTCTACGAGACGGTGGGAATGCGGGTCAATTCAGTTAAAGTATTGGTTACCAAAGTAGCTATGGAAGCTAAAACACGGCTTGAATAAAGAAAGGGGTAATCTGAATATGGTGGAGTTATTAAAAGATAATTTACCGAAGATTGCCAAATATCGTGGTAGAATCTGTGGTAGTATCATCGGATTTCTGACGGGGATCTTTTGGATTTGTTTTGGCTTTTGGAAAGCCTTGGCTTTTTTGATCTGTGTCTCAATCGGTTATTTTTTAGGAAAAAGGTTCGATGAAGAAAAACCATTAATTAGTGTGATTAAAAAGATGTTTCCAACCCGTAAAGAGTAAGGAGCGTTTAGATTGGGTAGAAGTGTAATCAGAGAATTAGCCTTTAAAATTTTATTCCAGGTTGATGTGGGTAAAAATCCAGGGGAGCGAGTTTTAGCAGATACTTTAAAAGCTGAGGCATTGGCCCCCCAACTTCAAACTTTTTTGCAAGATTTAGTCAAAGGGACCCTTGCAAAGCAGGCTGAGATTGATCAAGGCATTGCCGGGTACGCTAAAGAGTGGAAACTCGAGCGAATGGCAAGTACCGAACGTAATGTTTTACGCCTGGCCTTTTACGAAATGCTGTATAGTGAGACTGCTCCTCCGGGAGTAATCATTAATGAGGCGGTGGAGTTAGCTAAGAGATATGGGGATGTTGATTCGGGAAAGTTTGTCAACGGAATTTTAGGTAGTTTGGTGCGGGAAAAGGGAATTGAAGTTCAGACAACGGATCAATCTTCTCTTACCGAGGTTGAATCAGAATGATTTTGGGATTAGACACTAGTTGTTATACGACCTCGGTAGCCTTAATCTCCCTTGCGGGAGAGATTATCGCCGACCAGCGGAGTATTTTACAAGTGCCAAAAGGAGAACGAGGACTGCGTCAATCAGATGCAGTTTTTCAACATATTCAGAATTTACCCCGCCTGGTTGAAACCCTGGAATGCCAAAAGCAACTTTCCGGAGTAGTGGTTTCCAGTCGGCCACGGCCGCTACCGGATTCCTATATGCCGGTCTTTAAAGTGGGAGTTTCCTACGGGGAGTTTTTAGGAAGACTGCTTCAGCTGCCTGTACTAGCTACCAGCCACCAGGAAGGCCATCTTCGGGCTGGTTTCTTTCCGGGAGAAGCGCTTTCAGATCCCTTCTTAGCCTGGCATCTCTCCGGGGGAACCACCGAATTGCTCTTGGTTTCCCCGGACAAATCCGGTTATCGGATTGAGAAGCTGGGTGGTTCCCAGGACTTAGCAGCCGGACAATTTGTAGATCGCCTTGGAGTTAGCTTGGGCCTACCTTTTCCCGCTGGTCCCCATTTAGAAGCATTAGCGGTGAAGATTGCCGCCAAGTCCGGTCTACTAAAAACCAAACTACCATCGGCAGTGCAGGGCTTAACCTTAAGTTTTTCCGGACCGGAGTCGGCAGCCCAGCGTTTGGTAAGCCAGAAGGTTCCGGAAGCCGAAATTGCCCATCAGGTTTTTGATTGTATCGGAAGAAGTCTTTTAAAAGTTACTTGTCAAGGAGTCCAAAAGTATGGCATTCGCAAAGTATTATTAGTAGGTGGCGTAGCTGCCAATAGTATCATCCGTAATTATCTTCAAACTAAAGGTGAGAAAGAAGGGATTAGCTTTCAGTTCGGTAGGCCCCAGTTGGCGGCTGATAATGCGGTAGGTCTGGCTTTATTAGGTTGGGATCAGCTAAATAAAAATAAATGATGCGGTTATTCTAATTAGTGAATAACCGCATCAAGTAATTGATTAAATGCTTTCCAAGAATCTACTGGTTGGTGATTGTTTTGCTTTTTAAATAAGTCGCAACTACAATAGGGGCAGTATTCTTGGGTAAATCTTAATTCGCCATGACAATCAGGGCATCTTCTCATTCGCTTCACCTCTTTACAAATTTTATAGGACTTTTTTAGTCCCTGCGGAACGTTTTTTGTCCCTTCTGTTTATATTTCATTATATGCGGATCTGATTTGAAATGCAACTAATTTTTATGAAAAAATTTTTTTAAACCCGACCTTACTAGTTTATGCGGGTTTGCTTAAAATATACACATGATTATAGTAAATGTATCTAACACAACTTCTAACACTTTTTTTGAAAAGTGTGTTAGAGATGATATTATGATAATAAAAATTAAATAAAGGGTGGGGATGGTAAATGACTAAAATACTAATAACCTATGCTTCGGCAACGGGGACCACAAAAGAGATTGCTGGTGAAATTGGAAAGGTATTAGAAGAAAAGGGCCTAGTAACTGAATTAAAGGCAATGTCGGAGGTTCAGGAGTTAGAAAAGTATTCCGGAGTTATCATGGGAGCCCCCATCAATGGCATGCAATGGTTACCGGAGGCGAGTAATTTTGTTGAAGCGCATCAAGGAAAATTACAGCAAGTCCCCACGGCCTGTTTTCTAGTATCATATTTATTAATGACTGGTAGAGAAGGTTGGAAGAAAGTAATTAGAAAAAGTTTAAATAAAGTAAAAGCCAAAATTAACCCGGTTATGGTGGGGATGTTTGGAGGTAAAATAGGCGAGGATTTTCCTGCAGTAGCCCGATTCATCTTTGGAATAAAGAAGGATGCCCCAAAAGATGCCAGAGATTGGCAGACGATTCGCAATTGGGCGACTGAATTAGGGGCTTATTTTAAATAAATGAAATAAAATTTGGGTAAAGTTTGGTTTTTGGTTGTTTGCATCAATAATTATTTATTATTGTTATTTTGGGAAATGTTAGCTATAATAGAATTAAGGGGGATTAACTATTTCAGTAGAGATCAAGTTTGTGCATGATACAGGTTATAAAGACCTTTTATCAAATAAAGAAGTCTTTTTAAAGCTATTACGAAGCTTTATTCACGAAGATTGGGTACAAGAAATTGACGAAAATAACTTAGAGTATATTAACAAAAGTTTTATTCTGCATGATTATTCGAAAAAAGAGGCTGATGTTATTTATAAACTTAATATAAAAAATAGTAGTGTGTTTTTTTATTGTCTCCTTGAGCTTCAGTCAAGTGTGGATTTTCAAATACCCATTCGTCTCTTGTACTATATGACTGCTTTATGGCAGGAGGTTATTAAAAACACGAAGCGGGAAGAATTAGAAAGTAAAGAATTTCGCCTCCCGGCAATTGTCCCTTTGGTTTTATATAATGGCAAAGCGGATTGGACTGCAGTTCCTCAGTTTCGCGATGTTTTAGAAGGTAGCGAGTTATTTGGCAAGCATGTATTGAATTTTAACTATATTTTATTTGATGTTAATCGTTATACCGAAAAACAACTTTTAGAAATCTCCAACTTAATTTCCTCCATCTTTTTTTTAGATCAAAATGTAAATGCCAAAAAAGAATTAATGGAGAAATTATATAAACTGGGAGATGCTCTAAGACGATTTAATAATAAGGAAAAACGTTTATTTATTAGGTGGCTAAGATGGATTTTAAGGCCTAGGATTAAAAAGGAATATTTAGATGAATTTGACAAGATATTAGATGAAAATTCAGAAATAGAGGTGACTAAAATGGTTTCGAATTTAGGCACAGCTTTTGAAAATTTTATGGAGCAGAGTTATCAAGAAGGGCAAGATAAAGGCAAAATTGAGACCCAAAAGGAAATCGCTCGTAAATTATTAGTTTTAGGAATCGATCTGGAAAAAGTTGCAGAAGCTACCGGACTAGAGTTAGCTATTTTAAAAGAATTAGCTCCTACAAAGCATTAAATTTTTATTCCCATTTAAATTAGGTAAACAAAAATCCCGGATCTACCGGGATCATTTTTTTATGTGGAATTAAGTTCAGCCACATTTATCAACAGCAGATATTTCCTAATGTTATTTTTTATTTCTTTAGATATTTCACCGCAGTACCGTAAACCAAAATTTCGGCAGCAGTCTGCATCACGTTGCTAGTGGTGTAGCGAATGTTAATCACCGCATCAGCATCTAATTTTTTGGCCTCTTCTACCATACGTTTGGTGGCAATGGCTCGGGCTTCATTTAACATATCCGAGTAAGCGTTAAGTTCGCCACCCACGAGAGTTTTTAGGCCGCTAATAATATCTTTACCAATATGTTTGGTTTGAACGATGGATCCTTTGACGATGGCTAGAACCTCAAATTCTGTGCCGGGAATAGTTTCAGTATTTACTAAGATCATCTTTATCCTCCTCTTTTAGTTCTTTTATACGTTGGTTGAGTACTTTGATTAAAGCCCCACATATCCCCAGTAGACCCAGGATGATAATTATTTTAAAAATATCTGGAAATCGCGCTTGGTCAAAAATAAAAAGATAAAAACCAGCCCAAGCAGTGATGCCAATCATCGCCAAGATTACAATAATAATCGGGGTAAGCATTTTTTTCATAAGCTTTATTCTTCCCCCTTAAAGTTATTAAATACTGAATATTAATTATTTTTTCCTTAAACAATTATATCATGAATTTAA
>JANQHU010000068.1 GCA_028282485.1 Bacillota bacterium | reverse complement strand
ACAGTGCTTAATTGGGGACTATTGGCTAATTCATGACAAACAGACTCCAAAAACTGGCGCCCATTTTCTCGATAATTCCGCCAATAAGCAGCAGCATTTAAGGCAAGGGTCACCAAGCGCTTTTTTGATTTGGTTGGGTTACTTTGAGCAAGCCCCTCTAAGCTGCTTAAGAATTCTTTGACAGATTCCTCCCCGGGATAAATAGCGTATTCCTGCTCCAACTTATAAGAAAGGTCCTGATCTCGAAAGATCACGGTAGATTTAGAATCACCCTGACGAATCTGATAGGGATGGTATAAAATATTTTTATCTAATTTATTTAAATCACGATTCTCGTTGGTAAATCCCAAGGAATGCCATAAAATACTTTCATCACTAACGAACCACCGAAATCCGGTTTTATCAAGATTACTAATATTCCGCGGACTTACCGCTAAAGCCGGCGGCCAGAAGCCATGAGGAAGCGCTCGAAAAATTTTTTGATAAAGTCGATACCCTCTATTTAGTTGAATCTGCAAATCATTTTCGAACAAAAGGGCGGTACTTCGAAAAACCTGATTATTTGCCAATAAAGGCATTATGGGATTGTAAAGAGGAGAGGTAATAATCTCAATCTCCTCACGCTCCGCTAACTCTTTAAAAAGTGGTAAAAAAGCTTTCATTAGCTCTAAATGTTTCGTTAAAACGATGGTTTTGTCTTTTTCGGTAAAACTCGTTCCTTTTTTAAGTAGCTTTTGCAAAGAGAGATCCTGACTATAAACCTTTTCGGGTAACCAGGATAAATTAAACCAGACTTGTAGATCCAAATACTCCTGAGTGGTAAACTGGGCCAAGGCCTTTTCTAAATCACCCTCAAGGTTCGCACCTCGTTTTTGCATTAGTTTTCCCAGTGCCGGATAATTATTTTCCCAATTCCAACTACCAAATTCAAAAAACTTTTCTAATAAAAAACGTTTTTCTTTTTTCGTTAGCTTCGCGGCCACCTTCTCGGTTAATAACCAATACTCATCTCTAATTCCCTTCTCCACATAATCAATTACTCCTTTAATGATCAGGGGCGAAAGATTAAAATTCATTTTTAAATTAGGATTCTTTTTGACAAGTTGTCCCATATAAAGATAATCCCGAATAATATGTAGACGCAACCAGGGAAATTTATACCCTCCGGTAACCGGTTCTTGCAAACATGGCTCCTCAATATTCCAGATAATTGCAATATTTAAAGAACTTTTTGCTTTTGCCAGAACTGCTTTTTGCGCCACCAGGCTCCCTACCAGAATCAGACTCATAATTAAAAGAATTAACTTAAAATTAAGCCGAGTTTTTCTCCCATTCATAACCTCTTCCTCCTAAAATAACCAATTATAACAATATAATTAATTAGCTATTAACAACCTAAATCCTGCTTTTTGTAAAAAATTGTTAAAAATATTTTTTATTTTCCTCTCCAAAACATTTTTTTACAGATATAACTCCAAAAAGCACTTCTGATAATTCTTTTTTCGTTCAAAATAATCTTATATAGGAGGTGAAATTAAAATGAAAGCTACTACTACCAGCTTAGCCATTACCGGTTTAGGGACCATCGTCTCCGGAATCGGGGCGATGCTTTTAAAAAATCGTTTTGGAGCCGGTCTTTTTGGTTTTGGGTTAGCTCATGTTGTTTTAGGCACTCTGGATATGGCCCGGCCTAGTATCCAAAAGAATTCTTAAAGTTAAGTTTCATCAATCTAAGGAGGTAAGCTTTTTTTACTTCCTTAGATTAAACAAATCAGCCATTACGACGACACCACGCTAAAGCCTCTTGCATTACAGTTGGTACCGCTGCGGTAAACTCCAGATAATGCCCCGTTCGGGGATGAATAAAACCCAAAAGGACAGCATGTAGTGCTTGTCCTTTGAGAGGAACTCGCTCTTTATGATGTCCATAGACCTGATCTCCCACTAAAGGATAACCTAAATAGCTAAAATGCACTCGAATTTGATGAGTTCGACCCGTTTCTAACCGGGCTTCTAAAAAAGTATATGCTCCGATTCTTTCTAAAACCTGAAAATGAGTAACGGCAGGTTTACCCTTGGCAACAACCGCTATTTTTTTTCGTTCGACGGGATGCCTCCCTAAAGGATAATTAATCTGCCCTGAATCAGGCGGGCTTCCGTGCACTAATAGCTGATAAACTCTTTTCATACTCCGTACTTTAATCTGGTTGGCTAATTCCAGATGAGCAAAATCATTTTTAGCGACTACCAAAATACCGGAGGTGTCCTTATCCAAACGATGCACAATCCCCGGTCGAATTACTCCGCCAATCCCTGATAAATCACGACAATGATCTAACAGAGCATTTACCAATGTCCCTTGATAATTACCCGCCGCCGGATGTACTACCATCTGTCGCGGTTTATTCACCACAATTAAATCCTGGTCTTCAAACAAAATATCCAAAGGAATCTTTTGCGGCAAAACCTCTAAAGCCCTAGGCTCAGACCAATTGATTTCTATCTCGTCATTTTCCTGCAAGCGATAATTAGCCTTTAAAACAACTCCTTGGTGGCTTACTCCCCCGGCTTCAATAATTTTTTGCACAAAACTTCGGGAGGGCCAAAGCGCAGTCTCACTCAAAAATTTATCCAGGCGTTGTCCCTGACTTACCCGACTCACTTGTAGTATTTGTCTTGGCATCAACACTCGCCTTTCTTTTCTGATAGCGACTTTTAACAACTAAAATTATGCTAAAGGCCAGTAACCCCATGGCCAAACAGGCATAATGGGCTAGACTCAGTCCCCAGAATACAGGATGATATTCTCGAAAAAGTTCCACAATAAAGCGCATGATGGAATAATAGCCCACATACAATAAAAAAAGATGACCCGGAAACTGACGTTTTGGAAAGCCCCATAATAATATAACCGCAATTAACATACTCCCCACAAAAGAATAAATTTGAGTCGGATGTCTTAAACAAGCATCCAGTTTGGGAAAAACCACCCCCCAGGGCAGAGTTGTTTCTTTACCATAACAACAGCCATTCAGAAAACACCCGATCCGCACAATCCCATAGCCAATGGCAATAAAAGGCGCGACAATATCTGCCATTTCCCAGGGATTAACTCTTTTTCTTTTTAAAAACCAATATCCGGCGATAAACCCTCCAATTAGCCCACCGTGAAAAGCCAGACCTCCCTGATCAATCCGGAAAACTTCCCACCAAGAGGCATTTAGATAATAATTATATTCACACAAGATATAAACTAACCTAGCTCCCACAATGGCTCCCACTAAAATCCAGGTGGCCAAATCCAACACTAAATTTTCAATAACGATCCCTCGACTCTTAACTCTTCTATTAATTCCAATAATTGCAATCAAAAAGGCCAGAGCTAACATAAAACCATAAGTATAAATTGGAAATCCAAATATCTCAAATAAAATCGGTTGCATTATCCATCCTCCTTCAAGGCTTTCGTATCAGCCGCAATTACTTCTTCTTGACCTGATTTGTCAGATATTAAACTTTCATTTCTAATAATAACGTAAAAAACCAAGCTTACTCCCACTACAATGGCTATATCAGCTACATTAAAAACTGGCCAAAAATGAAAATCAATAAAATCAACGACGTATCCTAAACGAATTCGGTCAATTAAATTGCCTAGGGCTCCTCCTAAAGCCGTGATTAAACCAAAGCGAAATAAGGGAGGGTATAAAGCAAAATGTCGCCTTTTCCACCAAACAAAGCCAAAAACCGCCACTGTGACTATAATCAACAAGACCGTTTGCGATTGCAAGATACTAAAGGCAGCGCCCCGATTTTGGGCATAAGTTATCCATAAAACACCTTCTAGAACGGGAAAACTTTCATAAACCTGCATCTGGGCTTGAACCATCAATTTAGTAATCTGGTCAATAAACGCAATTAATAATATTAAAAAAAGATAAACCATATCCTTCTTCCCCTTAACATTTAGATCTTAACTAGCTCCCTACATTTGTTTTTATTTTATCATTTTTTTTAGCCAGAAGCAATAAAGCAAAAGATAAAGAAAGGGGACTTCAAATCTCCTTCTCAAATTTTCAAGAAGAAGATTCCCGCCCCCTTTCCAGATAATCCCGCTCCCAACTTAATTAAATTTAAGATGACGAAGTGCCGTAATCATTCAGCTCTTTCCAGATATCTTTCCCATTAATTCC
>JANQHU010000059.1 GCA_028282485.1 Bacillota bacterium | reverse complement strand
AATCCTGCCATTTTTTTATTGTAGTATGGCTTCTTACTTTTGCACGACCAAAAGTAAGCAAAAGTAAGAAGGCATACTACAATAAAAAAATGGCAGGATTATTTTTTTTTCTGCAGAATAATCGCAAAGACGATTTTTTCCTGGAGAAAAGAGGAATACTAAAATGAAAATAGGAGTATTTACTAATTGTTATAAACCGATTATCAATGGGGTAGTCGGCGTAGTGGACTTGTTAAAGCATGGTTATTGTCAAGCGGGTCATGAAGTCTCTATTTTTGCCCCGGCTTTTGAGGATTATCAGGATCGGGAGGAAGCTATTTATCGTTATCCGTCGGTCCATTTAACTAGGAAACTAAAATATCCGGTGGCTATCCCTTGGTCACCCCAAATTAATAAAGTGGTCAAGCAACTAGATTTAGATGTGATTCATTGTCATCATCCCTTTGTCTTAGGGCCTTTAGCCGCCAAAATTGCGCGGCACAAAAAGATTCCCTTAGTTTATACTTTTCATACTCAATACGGCCAGTATTATCACTATGTTCCCTTGCCGGAAAAGTTAGTTGATTATTACACGAAGAGACAAATAAAAGGTTTTTGTCAGGGAGTAACTGCCTTGACAACCCCTTCCGATTCGGCTCGAACAGTTTTGCATGAATACGGAGTAGAACGAGAGATAGAAGTAATCCCTAATCCTATAAATTATAATAGTTTTCAAAATATAAATGGCCAAGGAGTGCGGCGCAAATATGGTCTTAATCAGGAGCGAGTCTTGATTAATATCGGTAGAATCGCCCCGGAAAAAAATTTAGAACTCTTATTAAAAGCTTTTCGGCAGCTCTTAACTCAATCTCCCGCTGGAATCGGTGAGTTAAAATTGATGATTGTGGGGGACGGTCCCGCGCTGGTAGGCTTAAAAGAGATGGCGGTAGCTTTAGGAATTGCGGACCAAGTAGTTTTTACCGGTGCTGTTGATTCGGCTGCTATTCCGGAGCACTTAGCCGTAGCCGACTTATTTGTGATGACTTCTACCAGTGAGGTGAAGCCTTTAGCCCAATTAGAAGCCTTGGCTGCCGGAGTTCCTATAGTAGCTGTAACTGCCGCCGGAGCTAACGATACGGTAGTTCATGGCCATAATGGTTTGTTGGTTAATGCTGATGCTGGAGAATTTGCTACCGCTGTTGGGGATCTACTGGCTCAGCCAGATCGCTTAGCTGCTTTTCGCCAGGCGGCCCGTGAAACTGCGCGAGAGTACTCCCATACCAAAATTGCGGCGGACTATTTACAGTTATTTCAAAAATTGCTTGGCAAGATCTAAAGGAGGCAGAATAAATGCGGCCCAGTAAAGATGAATATTATTTAAATATTGCTACCCAAGTGGCCGAACGAGGCACTTGTTTACGGCGCTGTTTTGGGGCAGTAATTGTGAAGGATGATCAAGTAATTAGTACTGGTTATGCCGGAGCTCCCCGCGGTGCAAAAAATTGTTGCGAATTAGCTAGTTGTCCCCGGGAAGCCGCGAAGATCCCCCCCGGGGAGAGATATGAGCTCTGCCGTTCGGTCCATGCCGAAGCCAATGCCATCATCCAAGCCGATCGTTTGGATATGATCGGTTCAACCCTTTATCTGGCTTGCTTGGATGCCAAAACCCGCCAGATTACTCCCGGGACCAAACCCTGTCGGATGTGCACGCGCTTAATTATTAACGCCGGAATTTCCCGGGTAGTGGTTCGAGAGGAGGTAGGTCGCTCCAAGACATTTGAAGTGGCAGCTTGGGTACGGGAAGAAGATCTCGACCTGGCTGATGCAAAAGGATATTAAGATAAAAATAGGAGTTAATTTGTCATTTTTTATTTCCTGTTTGGCAGGATTTCACCCGGGTGTTTGGCGAATAATACTATTTTGTTGTTCCATTATTTACTATTTGAGTATTTAATGAAATTTATTTTTATTTTTGGAAGGAGCGATTTTGTTTGTCTTATAATGTTACACTAATTCCGGGTGATGGAATTGGGCCCGAATTAACGGCCTCAGCTCGTCGCGTAATTGAAGCTACTGGGGTTAAAATTAATTGGGAAGTTCATGATGCGGGGGTAGATGTGATTGAGAAATACGGAACTCCCCTACCGGAACATGTTTTAGAGTCGATCCGGCGCAATAAAGTAGCCTTGAAAGGCCCGATTACCACCCCAATTGGCACTGGTTTTCGGAGTGTAAATGTGGCTTTGCGACATGCTTTAAATTTATTTGCCTGTGTTCGTCCATGTAAGACCTATCCGGGAGTACGTTCCCGTTATGATAATATTGATGTAGTAATGGTACGGGAAAATAGCGAAGATTTATATGCCGGAGTGGAGTATGATCTAGATACTCCCGAAACCAAACAGATTATTGCCTTGGCTAACGGAAAGATCCGCCCGGATTCAGCTATTTCCATCAAGCCCTTATCGATTACCGGTTGTCGGCGGATTGTAAAATTTGCGTTTGATTATGCGGTAGCCAATAATCGTCAAAAGGTGACTGCTGTTTCCAAAGCAAATATTATGAAATATACTGATGGCTTATTTTATCGAGTGGCCCGGGAAGTGGCGGAAGAATACAAGGGTAAAGTAGCATACGATGAAGTACTGGTGGATGCCATGTGTATGCAGTTGGTGCAGTATCCCGAAAACTATGATGTCATGGTAATGCCTAATCTATACGGGGATATTCTCTCTGATCTGAGTGCTGGGTTGGTTGGTGGTTTGGGAGTTGCTCCCGGGGCCAATATCGGTGATGGTGTCGCTCTTTTTGAACCGACGCATGGTTCGGCTCCCAAATATAAAGGAAAAAATAAAGTAAACCCTACCGCTTTAATTCTTTCGGGAATGCTGATGCTCCGGCATTTAGGCGAAAAAGAAGCCGCGGATCGGTTGGAAAAAGCTATTGCCGCAGTGATTGCCGAAGGAAAAAATGTAACTTATGATATGAAAGTTGATCGAAGTGATCCTACCGCAGTAGGAACTAAAGAAATGGCGGAGGCAATTATTGCCAAGTTATAATTTAATAGCCACGGCTACTTTTGGTTTAGAAGCGGTGGTGGCCCGGGAAGTAAAACAGCTGGGCTATGCCGATGCTTCCATTGATAATGCTTATATTAATTTTAGCGGGGATGCCGCGACAATTTGTCGGGCTAATCTTTGGTTACGCTCAGCGGATCGGGTTTTGCTCAAGATCGGGCAATTTTCAGCCCTGACTTACGATGAACTTTTTGAAGGAACTAAGGCGTTGCCCTGGGAAGAATGGTTGCCGGTAGACGCCAATTTTCCGGTCCAGGGTAAGTCAGTTCACTCCCAATTATTTAGCGTCTCCGATTGTCAAGCCATCGTTAAAAAGGCGATTGTGGAACGTTTGAAAAAAGTATATCATAAAGAATGGTTTGCTGAGACAGGCCCCAAATATCAAATCGAAGTAGCTTTATTAAAAGATACCGTAACTTTAACTATTGATACTAGTGGCGTGGGGTTGCACAAAAGAGGTTATCGCAAGTTAAGTAGTCAAGCTCCCTTGAAAGAGACTTTAGCCGCCGCCATGGTCAATTTGAGTTATTGGAATCCGGAAAGAATTTTGATAGATCCGTTTTGCGGTTCCGGGACGATACCCATTGAAGCCGGGCTGATTGGGTTAAACATAGCTCCGGGACTAAACCGGGATTTTGCTGCCGAAACCTGGCCGCAGATATCCCAGGATATTTGGCAGAAGGCCCGCACCGAAGCCCAGGAGGTAATTCGCCGGGAGCATAAGTTAAGGATTGTCGGCAATGATATTAATGATGAAGTACTTAGTTTAGCTCGTTATCATAGTAAATTAGCCGGATTAGACGGGCAGATTCATTGGCAGCGACTGGCAGTTGCCGATTTGCAAAATGGTCATAAATACGGGTGTATTATTTGTAATCCTCCCTACGGTGAACGTTTGCAGGATTCCCAGGAGGTAACAACTCTTTATCGGAAAATGGGAAAGGTTTTTGGTAATTTGGAAACCTGGTCTCATTATATTCTGACTGCTTATCCGGATTTTGAGAAGTTTTTCGGCCAGCGCGCCCATCGCCGCCGCAAGCTTTATAACGGGCGTCTGGAATGTCAGTATTATCAATACTATGGGCCCCGGCCCCCGAAACCGAAACAAGAAAAAGAAATAAATAATTAAATTGCAAAGCAGCTAGTCCGAAAAGAATTTAGAGTTTGGGCTGGCTGTTTTAATTATCTGTTGAAAAATGATTAAGTAAAGCGCGGTAATTTATAGTATAATAAATAATATGAAAGAGGCAGAAGACCGGGAGATGACTATGAAAAATAAAGAGATCAGATGGCAGCAAAGATTAAATAATTATTGTCTAGCAATTGAACAATTAAAAAAATTTATTGATAAAGGCGAATTGAGTGAATTAGAAATGCAGGGGTTGATTCAATCTTTTGAATATAATTACGAACTTGCTTGGAATACCGTTAAAGATTTTTTTGAAAATCAAGGTGAAACTAATATTTTAGGGAGTAGGGATGCTTTTCGCCTTGCTTTTAAAAGAGGAATTATTGAGAATGGGGAATTATGGATGAATATGATTAAAAATCGAGCCCTAACTACTCATACTTATAATCAGGAAATGGCCGAAAAAATTGGGGCTGAAATTATTGAAAAGTATTACCCTGAGTTTAGTAAATTGCGAGATAAATTTTTGGAATTAAAAAATAAGGAAAATGGGTTATGAGATTTGGGTTAAGAGAAGATACCATTAATGAAATAAATCAGGTTTTCGCTAATTATCCGATGATTGAGAAAGTAGTAATATACGGTTCACGGGTTAAAGGCAACTATAAGCATGGTTCGGATATTGATTTGACATTATGGGGAGAAGCTCTAGAGCTAGAAATATTAAATCGGATTGATAATGAACTTGATGATTTATTGCTGCCCTATTCTTTTGACCTTTCTATTTTTGCCTTAATTACTAATGCAGAACTTATTGAACATATCAACCGGGTCGGAGTTGTTTTTTATGAAAGGAAACGCACCAATTGACAATATTCAGTTGATATATTAAAATGTTAATATTATGAAAAATAATTACAATAAAAAAGCAGAAATATTTATGAAAAAGAAATATTCTTCACATTAAAGGCTAAGGGAAGGGGCAATGAACGTGAAAAAGTATCTTGTTTCTAGTTTGTTAATGATTAGTTTAGTAAGTATTGTAGTGGGATGTAATTGGCAGAGTCAGCTCCAGGATAAACTATCAACCAAAACAGTAAGCATTGTAAATCAGGGCAGCCATTATCGAGTTGTTTTGGATTATACTAAAGGCGTTACCCCCCGGCAGATGGGGGAGAAGTATGGCAAGGCAATTGTTGCCGCTTGTCCCGATTATGAGAAGTTAGTTGACCAGAGCATTGCCGGTTTTATTCGCGCTACCGCGACTGCTTTCTTACAGCAAACGCCGACCAAGGGAGGAAGGGAAGTACATAATTCTCAATTAGAAGAATTTAGTAAGCAGATTTATGGGATGATTATTGGCAGAATTCCGGGTTTTAAAGCTAACTTGAATCCAAAATATCGAGACGAAATTGAAGGGATTGCCGCCCAACTTTCCGGGGGAACTACTAATGCAATGGATGACGGGAAACTATCCGAAGACGAAGTCTTTCTCTTAAACCTTTTCCCGGATGCCGGGCGAGCTGCCCAGTGTACTGGTTTATCAGTTTACGGCCCTCGTTCCAATACTGGCAGGACCTTAACTGCCCGAGTCTTAGATTGGACTTTAGAAATTAGTGATTATTTATCCCGGATTCAAGCAGTTACCTTTATTAAAAATCGAGAAGGAAAATCCATCTGCTTAATTGGTTTTTTAGGGTTTCAAAGTGTGTTAAGCGGTTTCAATGAGGATGGGGTTTTTGGAGCGATCATGGATGCCGGAACGGATCAGCCTTATGTTAATGATAGAACCGATTCTTACGTTATGGATTTACGGTATGCTTTAGAGAATTGCTATAATTTAACCGAGGTGGCTAACTTGATGATGGATCCCCAAAAGCAGTATGCCTTTAACCATTTAGTTTACTTAGCGGATCCGGATTCTAGCCGGGTATTGGAAAATAATATTAGTGGCACTGGTTCAAATATGCGGCGGGCCCTGCGGGATGATACTTCGGAATTAAATAAAGGCATTCAGTGGGGCTACCAAGATATGATTGCTGCAGTCAATGCTTTCATGCTCAAAGGAAACCATAATAATTTTAATGATACTAATCCATTTAACGCCCGTAACCCGAAACGGTGGGAATCATTATTAAGCCAGTTAAACCAGCATTGCGGCTCTGGAGTAGGAGCCCAGTCGTATGGGAGTGGCGGGAGATGCTTTAGCAAACGTTTGGGAAAAGAAGAATTGAAAGAAATTATCAGTTATTATCACGGCGCGACCCCTAGTTGGCAGTCGGAAGGGGATATTTATAATATCGAAACCCAACAGATTCTGATTTTTGAACCGGATCAATTAAAATTAGAAGTCTTTTTCCGGCCCTCCGACGGGAAACTACCTTCAAAACCGAATTTCGAAAGAATTCCGGTGATGTTTTAGAAAATGATCACCTTTAATTTTTAAAAAACCACTTTTACCACGCTATTTTTTTCGGTATAATATAATTATACAGCTAAATTTATTAGTGGTTCTTACAAATACGTGGAGGATACGGATGAAACGGTTAAATCCCTTAAATGATTATTTTTTCGTGCGGTTATTTGGCGAAGAAGAGAGCAAAGATAATCTGATTGCCATTCTTAATGCCATTTTAAATAAAGGTGATCGAAGTAAATTAACTTCCCTAGAAATTGTTGAAAATAAAGTGCTCACTAAAGAGATGATTGATGATAAAGTGGGTCGGTTGGACATTTTAGCGAAAACCGCGGACGGCATGCAGATTAATATTGAGGTTCAGTTGTTAAACCTAAACAATATGGATCGGAGAAGCGCTTTTTATTTAGCGAGGCTTTTTTCCCGGGCTATTAAACAAGGCCAAGACTTTAATAAATTAGCTAAGGTAATAACTATTAATATCTTAGATTTTGACTTTATTGGCCTGGATAAATTTCATACGACCTTTCATTTATGGGAGGATTCCGCTAAAGACTATATGTTAACGGATATTTTTGAAATGCATTTTATCGAATTTAAAAAATTTAAGCGCTACCAAGAGAAAGATTTAAAAGGAAATGCCTTGCATCGGTGGTTGAAATTTTTTGATAAGAATTTATCAGAAGCAGAAGTAGAGGAGTTGGTAGAAATGGATAACGCGATCAAACAAGCTGAAACCAAGTTGGAATTATTGAGTAGTGATGAAAAAGAGATTGCTTTGTACGAAGCCCGGGAGGATGCTTTACGGGAAAAGGTAAGTATGATTAACTATGCAAAAAATGAAGGTAGAATGGAAGGCAAAATGGAAGTGGCAAAAAAAATGATAAATGCTGGGATTGATATAGAAAAAGTTGTTGAATTTACGGGAATTAACATTGATAAACTAAAAGAATTAGCAAATTTGAAACACTAATGTATTAAAAAAGTTAAAAGAAGTGGCTGAATTATAGTTAGAATATTAAAATACAAGAATGAAAAATGAACGAAATAAAAATGGCCTAGTAGTAACAGGAATGATTCTATTACTTGTTATTACTAGGCTTTAAAGATTTGTAGCTACTATCAATATAGCAAAGATAATAGTTAATATATTATAACATGATTTCAAGAATTTAGATCTAAATTATTTCCAGCTCCCTCTGGAGCGGGCCATTTTTTAGTTACCTTAGAAACACTTTCAACTAATTGTCCAACTCTTTCTGATGGAAAATAAGGATTTACGGCTTTTAGAATTCCAGCATTGACTCCTTGATGTAATTCTCGAGCTAAAGGAGACTTTAAAAATTCAATGGAGTTAGACCTTTCTTTATTAACTTGCTCGGTATAATGATTACGAATATTAGTTAGTAATTGGAGTTCTCCGGGAGTGGCCCGATTCATCTGTAATTTTGCCATAATAGTATCACAGTACCTACGAATTTGTTCCGGACTAGTAGTTTCTTTTAATCTGAGAATCTGCCCTCCTGCATTCAAGTCAAAATATTGCCCAAATTGACCGGGATTTTTTCCTTGAGCAAAATTATTGACCAATGTTTTCGTTTGGGAATTGTTAAAAAAAGAGGGATCAATATTAGAAATTAGTGGATAATCCTTTGGCCAAGCTAGTAGTTTAGTTTGTAGTGGTTTGAGTCTAATTCCGGTCATGTTCATCATTTGCAAATTCCTCCTTATTCGAGTTTGTTTCTAAATTTTATTAATTTCAACTATACTTAATTTTAAATTATATAAATATTAAAGTCAAACTTTAAAATAGGTGATTTAAGAGCAAATAATATGATTAAAGTATGACATGCTATTATATTCTAATTAAATTGATAAAATACAAATTGTTGGTTTTGAATATAATATCTCATTAATTTTTATTGTTGTTATATGAAATTATTGATATAATAAAGACCAGCCAGGAGATACTTTAGATAAAAAATCAACTAGATAAGGAATATAAATTTAAAATGATCCCTAAGCGAGATTTGCTGTTCAAGGAGATTCGAGAAAAAACTAATTGTGCCGAAGGTGAGCCCGTCATAGCTCGGGTATTAATAGAAGTGTTTTGGCGAGAAGGAATTGCTACTAAGGCATTAGCCCGTCAGTTGCAGCTTCCGATTCCATTAGTCACGGCCCTCAAAAAAGAGTTGATCAAGGCCGGAGTTTTAAGGCAAGACCGAGGAGTCCGATTAACCCCAGTGGGAAGGCGTTTGGTGGAAGAAGAACTGGGCTATGAAGGAATTGACGGGGCTTTATACCAAGAATATCTACAAAGTGATGCCCAGCAGGTAGCAGAGAAATTAGAAAATGAGTTAACCGAAATTTTGGCCCAGCGCCCGGGGGTCGACGTAACCCTCGATCAGTGTAAAGCGACTCCGGCAACCAGCTTGAAGCGAGCCTTTTATGCTTTGCAGAAGCAGTACTCTATTGGGCAAAAACTGTTATGTATTGGTGACGACGATTTGGTAAGTGTGGCGGTGGGGCTTTTATGGCAGCAACTTTTTCACGGCCGGATTCCATCGCCCCATGAGATTCACGTGGTGGATCTGGACCAGCGGTTCTTAAACTATATCGCCAAGGTGGCGGCAGCAGCAAAATTACCGATTGTCTGCCATCACCATGATTTACGTCAACCTTTGCCTCCAGAATGGCGGGGGAGGTTTGACGGGTTTTTTACTGATCCCCCCGACACCCTTCCGGGATTGAACCTCTTTCTGTCTCGGGGCCTTAGTGGTTTAAAGGCGGGGGTCGGGCGCCCTATCTTTTTTTCATTTGCCCATAAACCGCCGGATTTTACCCTGGAGATGCAGCAGCAGTTTTGGGCCATGGGATTGGTGATTAAGGAACTGATCCCCCGTTTTAATGAATATGAAGGGGCCGAGATTATTGGCAATACGGGGCAACTAATTCTTTTGGAGACTACTCCTCAGACAAGGGTTTTAATTAATGATAGTTTTGCGGATTCACTTTATACGGGTGATTTCAAAAATACGGTTCGTTTCTATGAGTGTAAGTCATGCCGGAATCTAACCGCAGTGGGGCAAAAAGAGGATTTTGAAACTATCGAAAAACTAAAAAAGCAGGGCTGCCCGGTTTGTAGCGGTCAAGTATTTGACTTGGTGAGTAAACAGATTAAAAAATAAAGGGGTGCCGACAAAGATTACTAATGATTATTCGCAAATTAACTACTAATGATATTGAGCGCGTTGCTGTTTTTGAAAAAGAGATTTCGGTAATCTCTTTTCAGGAAGAAGCGATAACCGATCTGGAGTTTTACCGCAAAAAGTTAACTAAGATCTTGCAAAAAGGGCAAGAAGAAATGCTGGTCTTAGAGATGGATAACCAGGTGGTGGGTTGGCTCTGGATGTCTCTCAAAACTAACTCCGTTAGCGAAGAGAATTACATTAACTTTAAAAGCTTTTATATTGCGGAAAATTATCGGGGGACTGATTGTGGGGAAAAATTATTAGAGGCCGGTATGAAGTACGCTTCCCAAAGTGGGGCCACCAAAATTATCGGAAAAGTTCATTCTCAAAACCTTCCCATGCGAGCTTTATACAAAAAATTTGGTTTTCTGCCGACTCATTTTACGATGGAATATAATTATGCCCCTTCAAGTAAAGGTAATGGTGCAGTTCGGTGATCAAATGTTTAGTCTGGGATTTGGACGAGACTCTTTGGGAGGGGGTTCTAGGTGAAAATGCCTCAGTTCGCTTAAAGCCTAGGGCCGACGCAGTAGTTCAAGAGCTAGACCGACGGGGGATTTTGCAGAGTATTGCTAGCCGCAATGACTCGCAGGCCGCTTTGGAGCAGTTAGCCGAGTTGGGTCTCAAAGATTATTTCTTATACCCCCAATGCCATTTTGGTTCCAAGGTGAGTAGTATCGGTACTATTTGCCACAAACTTAAAATATTGCCGGAAGCTTTAGCCTTTATTGATGATGATCCTTTTGAAAGAGAACAGGTGCGGTATTACTATCCGGAGATTAGATCTTATGAAGCCGAAGAATACCATAAACTGCTTAGTTACCCCGAATTTGCCGTGGAGGTGCTTACCAAAGAAGGTAGGGAACGCCGGCACATGATTTTGGCAGAAGCAGATCGGGAAAGAGCCGCCCGCCTTTTTCAGGGGGATAACCGGGCTTTTTTACGGGAATCTGCCCTGAAATTGCTAATTCGTCCCGCTTGTGGGGCGGATTTAGCCAGAGTTGCCGAAATGGTAATGCGTACCAATCAATTTAATACCTCTTTAGAAAGAATGACCGAAGGGGTAATTCGGACTTATCTTGAGCAGGAAAGAAAGCTGCTTTATGTAGCTGAGCTTAAGGATCGTTTTGGCGAATACGGGATTGTGGGCGTAGTTTTTTTGGAAGAAGAGAAGCCTAAAATGGTTTTAAGATTATTTACGGTTTCTTGCCGCATTGCCAGCCGAGGGATTGGCCGAGTCTTTTTGGCCGCCGTAATCAACCGGATACAGCAGCAGCACCGGGAAATCACTTTTTTAGAAGCCCCTTATCGGCGGGGAAGCCATAATAACCAGATCTTAATCTTACTGAAAATGCTAGGCTTTCACTTGCGGGAAGCTTACCAACCCCAGCAGGATTTATTTATTTATCGCCTTCCCTTACCGACGGCTATCACTCAGCCGGAAGAAGTCTGGGTAGAGTGGGGAGGTTGAAAAAAATGCAGAGAGTAGCTATTAAAAAAGAAGTATTTGCCATCTTAAATGAGGTCTTACCTGAAATAGTAGTAACGGAAGAGGTTTTGCTACTGGGGCCTAAAGGGATTTTAGATTCTTTAACCGCCGTTCATCTGGTAAACCGAATTGCGGATTTTTTTAAAATTGATTTGTTAGCTGAAGATTTAACCTTAGATTCCTTAACTTCGGTGGAGACTTTGGTAGAATTTTTGGCAAAGAAGATAGAGGAGTGAATTTTTACAGATGAGTATTCAGAATCCAAAAGTAAGAGTCCGTTTTGCCCCGAGCCCGACGGGTTATTTACATATTGGTGGCGCCCGAACGGCGCTCTATAACTGGCTTTTTGCCCGCCACCTGGGGGGGAAGTTTATTTTACGAATAGAAGATACCGACCGTAATCGCTATGTGCCTGATGCTTTAGCGGATATTATGGCCAGTTTGCGGTGGTTGGGTCTGGATTGGGATGAAGGACCGGAAGTGGGTGGTGCTTGTGGCCCCTATTTTCAATCGGAAAGGCTGCCTCATTATCAAAAGTACGCGGAGCAATTAAGAGCCGCCGGGCAGGCTTACCCTTGTTTTTGCAGTGCCGCTCGGTTGGCCGAGTTGCGTCAAGAGCAAGAAGCGGCGGGCAGCCCTTCCGGCTATGACCGACATTGTTTGCAGTTAACCGCAGCTGAAATTAAGGAAAAGCTGGCCGCTGGAGAGCAGTTTGTAGTTCGTTTTAAAATTCCTCGCGAAGGAAGAACGGTCGTGAAAGATCTGCTCCGGGGAGAATTAGAGTTTGACAATGCCACCTTAGATGACTTCGTTCTCTTAAAATCCGATGGCTTTCCAACCTATCACTTAGCCAATGTGGTAGATGATCATTTAATGAGGATCTCCCACGTACTTCGCGGGGACGAATGGATTCCTAGTACCCCGAGACACGTCTTACTTTACCAAGCTTTAGGCTTTGAACCTCCTTGTTTTGCCCATTTACCCATCTTTTTAGCCCCGGGGGGTGGCAAATTGAGTAAACGCCATGGGGCCACTAGTGTGCGGGAATATCGGGAAAAGGGCTATTTACCGGAAGGGCTATTTAACTTTCTCTTGTTACTCGGCTGGAACCCGGGTACTGATCAGGAGGAGTTTACTCTCAAAGAAGCAGCCGCCAGCTTTAGTATTGAAAGAGTAAATGCGGCGCCAGTAGCTCTTTCTTTTGAAAAATTAGACTGGTTTAACGGAATTCATATCCGGAGTTTAGAGCCGAAAGAGTTGGCTCAGCGAGTTTTACCTTATTTGCAACAGGCAGGATTAATCAAGTCCCCTTGTTCACAAGAGGAATTAGCTTATCTAGAGAGGCTAATTCCCTTAGTTCAAGAAAGATTAAAAGTGCTCCCGGATATTCTGGAATGGACTAGTTATTTCTGGCAAGACCAAATTGGCAAACCGGAGAAAAAATTACTGATTCCCAAAAAAATGGATGAATCCCAGACCAAAACCGCGCTAACCGGAGCCTGGGAGGCTTTAAATAAGCTTGATGATTTTGGTGAAGCCAACATCGAGGCGGCTTTAAGAGAAGCAGCGGCAAAACTCGGGATTAAAGACGGGCAAGTCTTTATGCCTTTGCGAGTTGCCGTAACCGGGCGCACGGCGGCCCCGGGGATTTTTGCAACACTTAGTGTCCTTGGCAAAGAGCGGGTTTTACAGCGGATTAAGCAAGGGATTGCTGTGTTGAGTTAGGAGTGCAGTTATGAAAATTGCCGAGGGCCTATTACAGAAAATTATTATTGAAAGTATTCTAGACCTGGATGTTGATTTGGTTTATGTCTTTGGCTCTTATTTAAAAGCTACTTTTAATGCAGAAAGCGATTATGATTTGGCATATTTAGGTGAGATCAGTCCTGAAGAAGAGAAAGATTTACAGGAAAGACTCGAATTAAAGCTTGAGCAAGAAGTTGATTTAATTAAATTAGAGGCCGCTGATTTAAATTTTATAGCGGAGATCATTATTAATGGGGAATGTTTATATCAAAAAGAGCAGAATTTAAGATCAGCTTTTGAAATGCGCATGTTAGCAAATTATTTAACTTTTGAGGAAGACCGAAAAATAGTGATTGATGCTATTTTAGCAAGGGGGAGTATTTTTGGAGAGGGTAGTCTTAAATAAACTGGAGTCTATTGAGAGATGTTTAGCTCGAATTAAGGAGATTCATGATCAAGACGACCAGAGACTAGAAGATTTCTTGTACCAGGATGCCCTGATTTTAAACATTCTGAGAGCCTGTCAGCAAGCCATTGATTTAGCGATGTACTTCGTCTCCCAGAAAGGATTAGGTATTCCCAAAAGTAGTAAGGAAGCTTTTATTTTGTTAGAAAAAAATAAAATAATAAGTACCGCGGTTTCTCGAAAAATGCAGGGGATGACAGGTTTTCGCAATATTGCCATTCATGATTATCAAAAGATTGATCTGAAAGTGATTAAATACATCATTCATCAGGGAGTGGGCGATTTTTTGGAATATCATCAGGAAATTATTAATTATCTGAAAGAGCAAAATTATTGAAACAACGAGACCTCATCCCATAAGGATGAGGCTTTTTAAAATTTTTGATTTTAATGTTTAATCTTTTTGTACTACCCAGACTAATTTCTTATAAAAACGCTCTTTTTCCCCTTTGACAATGGTAAAAATCAATTGTTCCCGCCCTTTTTTAACGGGCTGAATGTCCAGAATTTTTTCCTCGTTTAACTTTAAAGGGACTACCTTTTTATATCCTTGGGAGATGAATTTATCGTGGGGGTCAATGGTATAAAATTCGAGGGGTAAATGGGCGTATTCTTGATTTAAAACAATCTTAACCTGGGAGTTATCATCGATTTTGATAACTTGAAATATTTCGGGAAATTCAAGTAAATAAGGCATATCGTCTCGTTGTAGACTATACTGATCCTCCATGAGATAGTCCATGTAAATATCTGCAGGTTGCTGATATTTACCATTAACATGCAATCTAAATAAATATTTATTCACTCTTTTTCTAATGGTGTCTTCAA